>NZ_JBFAIC010000001.1:0-216028 GCF_040654515.1 Dactylosporangium sp. NPDC050688 | reverse complement strand
GCCAGGCAAGTCGGCCACGCCAGGCAAGTCGGCCACGCCAGGCAAGTCGGCCACGCCAGGCAAGTCGGCCACGCCAGGCAAGTCGGCCACGCCAGGCAAGTCGGCCACGCCAGGCGAGTCAGGCGCAGCGGGCGGGCCAGCCACGCCGGGCAGGTCAGGCGCGCCGGGCACGCCGGGCAGGGTCGCGACCAGGACCATCGCGTCGGGGGCGGTCAGCTTCTCGCGGATACGGGCCAGGCGTTCGGGGCTCGGCGGCAGGCCGCGGGCGATGTTCGCCGCCTGCCAGACCTCGACGGCGGCGGGCAGGTCGCGGGGCAGTGCGGGGCGCACGTCGAGCATGGCCACCATTGCAGCAGCCCGGCCCAGCCTGCGCAGCAACCAGTCACGGAACGGCAAGCACCCGGCCCAGCCGGCGCAGTAAACCAGCCGGCACAACAACCAGTCATGCAGCGGAAAAGCACCCCGGCCCAGCCGGCACAGAAAGCAGCCGCCGCAGAAAGCAGCCGGCACAGAAATCAGAAGCCGGCCGGCGCAGAAAGTAGAAACCAGCCGGCGCAGAACTCAGTCACGCAGCGGCCGCCGGCGCAAAGAAGCGCGTCACCACTGCAGGACCTGGCGGGTCATCGGCGTCAGTTGCTGGCACAGTGCCGGGCGGGGCCAGGTGACGTCGCGGATCTCGTCGTCGTACGTGCGCCAGTAGTGGCCGCTGCCGTCGTGGTCGAAGTACGCGTGGGACTCGTACGCGACGCGGTGCAGCGGGTCCTCGACCCAGGCGCGGGGGTGCATCAGGCCCCACGACGGCGGGCCCATCGGGATGTAGCCGCTGACGAGCAGGGCGCGGCGGTCGCCGGTGGCGCGGATCGCGTCGACGGACTGCTGGGCGGCGCGTTCCCAGAGCAGGGCGCCGGGGCGGCCGTCTGCGGCGAGGCGGGTCGGCTCGTTGAGCAGGCCGAGGCCGATGACGGCGGGGTCGTCGGCGGCGGGGGCCATCCGGCGCCAGAAGTCGGCGAGGGCGGTGGTCGGCAGGCCCGGGCTGCCGAGGCGCAGCAGGGTCTGCTGGTGCCGGCCGCCGCCGCGGGCGAAGTCGCCGTACCCGTGCAGGTCCAGCACGACGAGCAGGCCGGCGGCGCGGGCGTGGTCGAGGGCGGTCCGGACGCGGTCGACCTCGGCGGAGGACAGGGGGCCGAACGGGACCGGTTGGAGGCGTTCCCAGTTGACCGCGAGGCGGACCAGCCGGACGCCGCGCCCGGCGAGGAACTCGTAGCTCTGCGGGGTCTCGTACGTGTAGTCGTGGCCGTACCGGCCGGGGTTCGCGCTGCCGAAACCGCCGTTGACCTCGGAGGTGGCGAAGGAGCCGGCGGCCAGGTTGACGCCGCGCAGGTAGCCGGTGGTGCTGCCGTGGCGCTCGACGACCTTGGCCTGCGGGCCGGCGACGTCGACGTCCATGCCGTGCGCGACGGGACGGTAGACGGCCATCGGGTAGTTCGCGGGCCAGGTGCCGGCCGCCCAGGCCGTGACGGGCAGGCCGATCGCGTCGGCGGCGTCGTACCAGGCCTCGGCGACCCCGGACCAGCGCTGCGCGTCGCGGTCGGCGGGCCAGCCGATCTCGCCGATGAAGCCGGTCGCGTCGTTGCGGCGCAGCCACGCCGAGAAGTTGGCCAGCCCGGCGACGGCCCTGGCCTGCACGAGGTCGGTCGTGCACACCGTCTGTTCGGGTCTGGGCCACGTCACTGGTACGAGCAGCGCCGTCACGAGCAGCAGCACCATCGCCAGCGCCGGGGCTTTGTGCACCACCGCACGGCACTGCCCGGCCGGGGCCGGGTCATGCCTGCGTCGGGTCAGACCTTCCTGGCGACGCCCCCGTAGACGGAGACCTGCGTGTCGGTGACGTCGGGCGACACCTGCGCGTCGGGGCGCCACTTCGTGACCAGGGGCAGGCCGGGCTCGACGAGCTCCAGGCCGGTGAAGAACCGGGCGATGTCGCCGTGCGGGCGGACCTGCATCGTCACGCCCTGGCGGGCGTAGATCGCGGCGACGTGCTCCCAGGCGACCGGGTCGAAGTCGCCGGTCAGGTGCGACAGCGCGAGGTAGCTGCCCTTCGGCAGCGCGTCGACGAGCTCCTGGACGATCGCGTACGGCTCGTCGGCGTCACCCACGAAGTGCAGGATCGCGATCAGCAGCAGCCCCACCGGCTGGTCGAAGTCGATGACCTCGCGCAGCTGCGGGGAGTCGAGGATGCGGCGCACGTCGCGCAGGTCGGCGTCGATGTACTCGGTGCGGCCCTCGGGCTTGCTGGTGAGCAGGGCCCGGGCGTGGGCGAGCACGATCGGGTCGTTGTCGACGTAGACGATGCGGGCGTCGGGGGCGATCGACTGGGCGACCTCGTGCACGTTGGGTGACGTCGGGATGCCGGTGCCGATGTCGAGGAACTGCCGGACACCGGCCTCCGCGGTCAGGTACTCCACGGCGCGGCGCAGAAAGGCCCGGTTCTCCCTCGGGGGGATGCGGCTGTTGGGGTTGGCCCGCAGGCCGGCCTCGGCCGCGCCCCGGTCGGCGGGGAAGTTGTCCTTGCCGCCCAGCAGATAGTCATAGACCCGGGCGGGGTGCGGCCGGTCCGTCTGCAGGTCGACCGGTTGGTGGGTCTCGTCCGGCTTGGGCTTCATCCAGTCGGCGCCTGACATGTCCACTCTCCGCCATGTGTGATCCGCTTGGGCATCCCCGTCCGGCTCGGATCATATGCCCGGCATCACCCTGCGTCACTCCCGAACACGGTCAGCGTCGTGACCCGTACGGATGGTCACGAGGTCGCCGGCCCGGGTGCCGAGCAGGGACGCGGCGCTGCCGCCGTTGACCGCGACCGCGAGGTGCCCCGCCGAGTCGGTGAACACGACCAGCCCGCCGGGCGCGGCGTCGCCGAACGTGCCACCGGCGGTCGCCGGCCGGCCCTCGACGGTCACGGCGCCCGGCCCCGGCACCGCGTCCGCCGGCGCGGCGAGCTGCAGATTGCCGAACCGGTCGACGGTGAGCACCTCGGCCGTCACGCCGTCGGGCAGCCGGCGCAGTTGTGGTGGCGGCAGTCGTACCAGATCCGCAACGGCACTTCCGGCGGACGCCAGGTCGGCCCCCTGGGCGAGGCGGGCGGCCACCGGCGCGAAGATGTCGCGGCCGTGGAAGGTGCGTGACACGACCGGCGCGAACCACGCGCCGTCGGTGAGGTGCACGGCGCGGCGGATCCCGCCGAGGGCCTCGGCCGCCGGGACCAGCAGGCCGTTGTCGGGGCCGACGAGGAACCCGCCGCCGGCCGCCTCGATCGCGATCGGCCGGCGCTCGGTGCCGACCCCCGGGTCGACGACGGCGAGGTGGACCCCGCGCGGCAGCGACGGGACCGTCTGCGCGAGCACATGCGCGCCGCGGGCGACGTCGCCGGGCGGCACGAGGTGGGTCACGTCGATCACCCGCGCCTCGGGGGCCAGGCGGGCGATGACGCCGTGGCAGGCCGCGACGAACCCGTCCTCGAGCCCGTAGTCGGTGGTGAAGGAGATCCAGTGCCGGTCCATCAGGATAGTGTCGGGTCCATGCGGCTCTGCGTGTTCATCGAACCCCAGCTGGGCGCCACGTACGACGACCAACTGGCCGTCGCGCAGCGGGCCGAAGGGCTCGGCTTCGAGGGCTTCTTCCGCTCCGACCACTACACGGCCGCGCGCGGCGGGCCGCCGGGGCCGACCGACTCGTGGGTGACGCTCGGCGCCCTGGCCCGGGAGACGTCCACGATCCGGCTCGGCACGCTGGTGTCCTCGGCGACGTTCCGCCTCCCGGGGCCGCTCGCGGTCGCGGTCGCGCAGGTCGACCAGATGAGCGGCGGCCGGGTCGAGCTAGGGCTGGGCACCGGCTGGCACGAGCAGGAGCACAAGGCGTACGGGATCCCGTTCCCACCGGTCGCCGAGCGGTTCTCCCGGCTGGAGGAGCAGCTGGAGATCCTGACCGGGCTGTGGTCGACGCCGCAGGGCGCCACGTTCAGCTTCGAGGGCCGCTATTACGACCTCACCGACGCCCCGGCGCTGCCGAAGCCGGTGCAGCAGCCCGGACCGCCGGTCATCATCGGCGGCAAGGGGCCGAAGCGGACGCCGAGGCTGGCGGCGCGGTTCGCCGACGAGTTCAACGTGCCGTTCTCCTCGCTGGCCGACACCACCGCGTCGTACGACCGCGTCGTGGCCGCCATCGAGGCGGAGGGGCGCGACGGGCGGGCGCCGATCGTGTTCTCCTTCGCGCAGACGATCGTGTGCGGCGCGAACGACGCCGAGGTTCGCCGGCGGGCGGAGGCGGCGGGGCTCGACCCGAACGGCCCGTCCGCGGCCGGCGGGCAGCTCTACGGCACCCCGGCGCAGGTGGCGGAGCAGCTGTCCGACTTCGTGAAGGCCGGCGCGTCGCGGGCGTTCCTGCAGGTGCTGGACCTACGGGACCTGGAGCACCTGGAGCTGATCGCGGCCGAGGTGGCTCCCCTACTGCCCTGACGAAGACGGCGGCACGCCACACCCGCGCGGCGACGCGCGGGCCAGCGGCGACACGGGCCTCGCGGCCGGAGCGCGGTGCCGGTTCGGCGGCGGGCGGAGCGGGCAAGATGGGGTGGTGCCCGAAGGCGACACCGTCTGGAACACCGCCCGCGTGCTCGCCACCGCGATCGAGGGCAAGGTCCTCAGCCGCAGCGACTTCCGCGTGCCCAAGCTCGCCACCGTCGACCTCTCCGGCTGGCTGGTGGCCGCGTCCGCCAGCTACGGCAAGCACCTGCTGCTGCGGCTCACCAGCAGCCAGGAGCCGGTCCGGGCGATGACGCTGCATTCGCATCTGCGGATGGACGGGGCGTGGCGCACGTACCGGCCCGGCGAACGGTGGACCGGCCGCCCCGCGCACCTGGTCCGGGTCGCGCTGCACACCGCCGAGGCCGTCGCCGTCGGCTTCCACCTGCACGAGCTGGCGATCGTGCCGACCGCGGAGGAGCACCGGCTGATCGGGCACCTCGGGCCGGACCTCATGGGCGACGGCTGGAACCCCGCCGAGGCCGTCACGCGGCTCGCCGCGAGGCCCGACCGGCCCATCGCCGACGCCCTGCTCGACCAGCGCAACCTCGCCGGCATCGGCAACCTGTACAAGGCCGAGGTGCTGTTCCTGCGCGGAGTCAACCCGTGGACGCAGACGGGTGCGGTGCCGGACCTGCCGGCGATGGTGGACCTCGCGCACCGGCTGCTCAACTCCAACCGGGGCCGCTGGACGCAGACCACGACCGGGTCGCTGCGTCGGGGCGAGACGAACTGGGTGTTCGAGCGGGCCGGCCGGCCCTGCCGCCGCTGCGGCACGACGATCGAACGCTGGACCGGCGGCGACTACGAGCGGATCACGTACTGGTGTCCGCACTGCCAGCCGGTTGTCCCACCGCCACCTGGCCCTTAGGCTGCGAACCCGCTGGTCAGGCGAGGAGAGAGCGGACGTGCAAGGGGTACACCGGCTGGGGCGCACGGATCGGACGCTGCTGTGGGGCACGGCGGCACTGATCGCGTTCACGCTGGGTGCCGTCACCGCTGCCCGGACGCACGGCGGTGGGACGGTGACGGGCGCCGGCGATGACCGGCTCTGCTACAACTCCGCGGGCGTCGGCGCCGCGTGCCTGCCGCCTGGCCCGACCGGCTTCGACGGCGTGACGGCCGCGACGACCCCGGCCCAACCGTCACCCACTGCGCCCGAGCCGGCACCGGGAAGTCCGGCGAAAGCACCGGCGACGAGCGGGCCGGCCACCACGCCGCCACCCGTAAAGCCGTCAGTGCAGCCGTCAGTGCAGCCGTCCGCCTCCGCGAAGGTCGTCACGACGCCGGCGTGGGCCGTCGGGGTCGCCTACGCCGTCGGCGCGCGGATCTCGTACCAGGGCGGCGTCTATGTGTGCAGGCAGGCGCACACCTCGCAGGCGGACTGGCCACCGGACCTCACCCCCGCGCTCTGGGGGCGGGTGTCGTGAGGTTTACGCCCGGGCACTGATCATTGCGGACACGCGGTAGGGTCTTGGGCGTGACGCTGGGTGTGGTGTTGTATCGGTGGATCACCGGCTGAGCCGGCGGGGCCTGTTCGTCGGCTCGGCGGCGGCGCTTCTGGCGTCCGCGCTCGGCGGCTGCGACGGGTCCCCGCTCACCGCCCCGACAGGCGCCCCGACGCTGCGACCGCCCGACGGCACGCCGCTCGCCGTCTGGGAGCTGACCGGCGGGCTCGTCGGCACGGCGATGCTCGCGCTGCGCCCACCCCGCCTGGTCGTGTTCGGTGACGGCGACGCGATCGCCGACGCGACGTACCGGTCCCGCCTCGACGCCGACGAGCTGCAGAGTCTCGCCGCCGGGCTGCTCGCCGACCTGCGCTCCAGCGACGCGCAGAAGCCGCGCACCGCACCCTCGCCGATCGCCGACGCCGTGGTCACGAAGATCTCGACGTGGTCGCCGTCGGGGATGCTGACGTTCACCGCCGAAGGGCTCGACGAGTTCAAGACCGAGCACGTGTACGCCGACGTGTTCTACGACGCCCGCGACCGCCTCGCCGCGGTGCACAAGAAGGTGTCGGCGACGGCTCAGCCGTACCTGGCCGACCGGGTCCGGCTGGTCGCGATGCCGGTCGATGGCGAGCCCGCGACCGTGAACACGTGGCCCGCGGACGTGACGCTGCCGGCGCCGGACCGGGGCGCGCTGCGCAGGGCGGACCTGTCGGGTGACGCCGCCCGGGCGGTCGTGCGGACGCTGACCCGCGACCTGGACCAGCGCGGCGCCTGGCCGGCGTACCGCACCACGGCCGGCGACATCGTCCGCGCCAGCTGGCGTTATCTGCTCCCCAACGAATAACCCGACCGGATCCACCGACCGAATCACCGACCGGATCCACCGGCCGAGCAAGCTGGACCAGCAGGCCGGCCGAGCTGGCCGGCACCGGCCGGCGAGGAACGGCCCGGCGGAACGGTGGGTCAGGCCGGGCTCGGCCGCGGGTTGGTGGTGCGCAGGTCCGACAGCGCCTCCGCGACCCCCTTCAGGAACGCGGTGGCGTCGGCGAGGTTGCCGATCGTGGCGCTGTCCTCCGCGACGCAGCCCGCCGCCGCCGTGACGAACTGCTCGTACGCCGCCACGCCCTGCTCCAGCTGCGCGGCGAGGACGGCGTGCGCGGGGCGCAGTGACTCGCCGGCCGGGCCGAGCCCCATGGCCCGCTCGACGGAGGCGGTGCGCTGCGCCAGGTCACGCAGGGACTGCTCGGCCACGGTCGCGTCGAGCACGGCGGCCTCCGCGTGCGGGCCGAGCCGCCCGACCAGGCCGTGCAGCATGGCCGAGGCCCGGTCCAGGCGCCGCCACGGCTCGGCGACGGTAAGGCCGCGCAGCTTGAACGACTCCCGCTGCCGCCCGAACTCGGCGATCGCGGTGCGGCCCGCGGGCATGCGGGCGACGATGCCGACCAGCTTCTCCTTGGTCTGGGCGCCGATGACGGCCGGGTCGGGCTCGGGCGGGACGGGCAGGGCCTTGAAGGCCCGCAGGTCGATCCACCGCCAGATCGCCACGGCGATGGAGCCGCCGGCCCCGGCCGCCCAGAACGCGTCCGGCAGGCCGAGGCCGCTGTACGGCACGAGGACCGCCGTGGCGCCGGTCAGCAGGCCGGCCCGCACCGACCAGCCGCGCGCGGAGCGGTGCAGCCGCCGCAGTCGCTTGAGATGCTTCGTCCGCTCCGACGCCATGACCCGCTCTCCCCCACTGTCGACGACGTCAGCTCGCGCTGGCGGCGTCTCCCGCCTGCTTGTCCTTGTTCAGCCCGGCCCGGATCTCGTCGAGGCGGGCCACGCTGGCGTCCTTCGGTCCGGTCGACGCCGCGGCCGGCGTCGCGCCCGGCGTCGCGGGCGCGGCGGCGAGCTGGTCGCCGGCCATGCTCGCGCGGATCTGCTCGAGGCGGGAGCTGCCGGCCATGTCGAGCGTGGTGCGCTGGACCTCCAGCATGCGCCCCTCGACGGAGTTGGAGGCGAGCTCGGCGCGGCCCATCGCGTTCGCGTACCGCCGCTCGATCTTCTCCCGCACCTCGTCCAGCGACGGCGTGTTGCCGGGTGCGGCCAGGCCGCTCATCGACTCGAGGGACTTGGCGACGGTCTCCTGCATCTTGGCCTGCTCCAGCTGGCTGAGCAGCTTGGTGCGCTCGGCGAGCTTCTGCTGCAGCAGCATCGCGTTGCTCTCGACCGCCTTGCGGGCCTGCGCGGCCGCGTTGAGCGACTGGTCGTGCAGGGTCTTGAGGTCTTCCATGCCCTGCTCGGCCGCGACCAGCTGGGTCGCGAAGATCTGGGCGGTCTGCTCGTACTCGGTGGCCTTCGCCTCGTTGCCCTCGGCGCGCGCCTTGTCGGCGAGCACGAGCGCCTGCCGGGCGGAGCCCTGCAGCTTCTCCACCTCGCCCATCTGCCGGGACAGCCGCATCTCGAGCTGCCGCTGGTTGCCGATCACGGCCGCGGCCTGCTGCACCAGCGCCTGGTGCTGGCGCTGGGCATCCTCGATCGCCTGCTGGATCTGCACCTTGGGATCGGCGTGCTCGTCGATCTTGGCGCCGAAGAGCGCCATCAGGTAATTCCAGCCCTTAGCGAACGGATTCGCCATCTCGCGGTCCTCTCTCGGCCGGCACTACGAACGTGCGGCTTCCATCGTGTCAGGCGAGCGCTAGAGCGTCACGCCCAGCGTGCGGACAAACCGTAGGAGAAATCGGTCAAACGGCAACAAACCCCGCGCGACTCAGGGTGATCTCAGGGATGCGCACTACTGCGCCTGCCCGCCGGTCGGCGCCGAGCATGACAGCCGCTCGGCTCCGGCGAGACCGCGGCGCATGCCCCCGAGGTCGCTGGTCAGCTGCTGTCAATGATGCCCCGCCGCCGGTCGCGGCGCGCAGTGCGAGCAGCCCGGCCCGACCTGCGACGGCCTGTGACAAACCTGTGACGGCCGCGCGACGGCGGGGAGGTCGGCGCGGGCCACGCTCCGCCATCCGCGCGACGAGCCTTGCAGGCCGAGCCCGCAGGCCAAGCCCGCAGGCCCGAACGCCGGCGCCTGGATCCGCGCCAGCGACATCTCGCAGTCCTCCATCCAGCCGGCGCGCCACATCGAGCTGGCCGGTCACGGCACGCACCCGGCAGGGCGACGCGTCGCAGCCGCCCGGGGTCGACGTCGACGTGCCGATGGGCCGGGTCAAGCGGCGTAGACGACTTCCCGCGGGTTGCGGGTCGCGCGCAGCGTGGTGCGCAGCGGGCCGTCGTGGTGCACCGCGACCGACAGCTTCGCGTCCGCGCTGACCTTGGACCTCGGCGCGCCGCGCCCGATCCTGGCCTCGGCCGCTGGCGCCGCGGCCGGAGCGGCGGGCTCGGCGGCGGGTGCGGCCTCCGGGGCGGGCTCCGACCCGGGCGCACCGACCGGCACGAGGACGCGTGGCAGGTCCTCGGCGGTGGCGAGCGTGTCGCTCACATCACGCAGGACCTCGGACAACGCGGCCCCGAGCGCCTCACAGATGGCGGCCAGCAGCTCGCTGGACGCCTCCTTCTGCCCGCGCTCGATCTCGGACAGATAGCCGAGACTGACGTTGGCGGCGGTCGACACCTCGCGCAGGGTCCGGTGCTGGGCCTGCCGCCGCGCACGCAGCGCGTCACCGATCACTCGACGAAGCAGCACCTTGGCACCCCCTCTGAGGCAGTCCGCGAATGGCTTGCCGCGAAAACTGGTACCCGCCACGGTACCTGGTGCGGCGCCGATCGACACCCTGCCCCGCCGTTTATCGGGAGGTGATGGTGATCGCCAGCCGCTCGGCGAGGAGCGTGACGGCCGCGTCGACGGCGCCGGCGCGCACCGCGGCACGGTCACCCTGGAGGGTGAGCTCCCGGACCGCGGCGTGGTCGGGCAGCGGTCCGGCGACGGCCACGTAGACCCTGCCGACGGGCTGGCCGTCCTGCGGATCAGGGCCCGCGACGCCGGTGGTGGCGGCCGCCCAGTCGGCGGCGCAGCGGTCCCTGGCCCCGGCGGCCAGCGCGGCCGCGACGGAGGGATCCACGGGTCCGTGCGAGTTCAGCAGCGGCAGCGGTACGCCCGCCAGACTGGACTTCAGGTCGGTCGCATAGGCGACGAGCCCGCCACGGAAGACGACGCTGGCCCCTGGCACCGCGACGAACTCGGCGGCGAGCAGCCCGCCGGTCAGCGACTCGGCGACGGCGAGCGTCTCGCCCCGCTCCCGCAGCACCGACAGCACCTCGGCTGCGCTCATTGCCTGCACCTCCGCTTCCCGGGGCTCACCTCGTCACCTCCGCTGCGCTCCGGCGCCGCCGCGAGCCAAACACTGCGCCCATGGTTCGCGGCCCCTCCGCTACGCTCCGGACCGCTCACGCCGCCACCTCCGCTACGCTCCGGCACCGCCGCGAGCCAACACTGAGCCCATGGTTCGCGGCCCCTCCGCTACGCTCCGGACCGCTCACGCGACCGGCTCGTCGGCAACGGGCGCGACGGCGGGGGCGGCGGCCGGGGCGCTGAGCATCTGGTCCGGTAAGGACGTCCGCGCCGCGTCGCCGAAGCCGTCCGGCCCGCCGCCGCCCGGTTGCCCGCCGGCGCGGCGGCGCAGGGAGTCGCGGCGGACCCGGTACGCCCGCAGCACGTAGTCCAGGCCGGTGACCACCGTCACGATGACCGCGGCCGCCATCAGCCACGGGCCGACCGCGGCGAGCCCGTCCGGCAGCGGCGTCAGGTACCAGCCGATCGCGAGGATCTGCAGGGCCGTCTTCGCCTTGCCGCCCCGGCTCGCGGCGATGACGCCGTGGCGGAGCACCCAGAAGCGCAGGGCGGTGACGCCCCACTCGCGCACCAGGATGAGGACGGTGACCCACCAGGGCAGCCGGTCGTACAGCGACAGCAGCACCAGCGCAGTGCCGGTGAGGGCCTTGTCGGCGATCGGGTCCGCCACCTTGCCGAAGGAGGTGACCAGGTTGTGGGTCCGCGCGATCCACCCGTCGACGTAGTCGGTCGCCGACGCGACGACGAAGGTGATGCCCGCCGCGACCTGCCAGCCGGTCTCGGTCATCCGGCCCGCCACGACGAACACGACGAAGACCGGGACGAGCACCATCCGCACGACGGTCAGGACGTTGGCCGCGTTGAGCAGTGGGACGGGCTTCAACCCCGTCATGAGTCCGCCGGACTGATCATCTCGATCGGCACGGCGACCAGGTCGACGCCGACGCTGTCGACGACCTTGGCCCGGACGAGGTCACCGCGGCGCAGCGCGAACGGGTCGAGCCCGTCGCCGCCGACGAGCGTCGTCGAGCCGTCGACCTCGGGCGCCTGGTGGGCGGCGCGGCCCTCGACCGAGTCGTCGAGGATGTCGTCGACGAGGACGTCGACGTGCGAGCCGATCCGGTCGGCGGCCCGCTGCGCGCACAGCTCCTCGGCGAGGGCGCTCATCCAGTCGTACCGCTTCTTGATGTCGCTCTCGGAGACCTTGCCGGGCAGGTCGGCGGCCTCGGTGCCGTCCTCGTCGCTGTAGTCGAACACGCCGACGGCGTCGAGGCGGGCCTCGGTGAGGAAGCGGGCCAGCTCGTCGACGTCCTCGCGGGTCTCGCCGGGGAAACCGACGATCACGTTGCTGCGGGCGCCGGCGTCCGGGTCGAGCCGGCGGACCGACTCGAGCAGCTCCAGGAACCGCTCGGTCGAGCCGAAGCGGCGCATCCGCCGCAGCACGGGCTCGCTGGAGTGCTGGAACGACAGGTCGAAGTAGGGTGCGACGCCGGGGGTCGTGGCGATCGCCTCGACCAGGCCCGGGCGGGTCTCGGCGGGCTGCAGGTAGGACACCCGCACCCGGACGATCCCGGTGACCGCGGCGAGCTGCGGCAGGAGCCGCTCCAGCAGGCGCGGGTCGCCCAGGTCCTTGCCGTACGACGTCGAGTTCTCACTCACCAGCACCAGCTCGCGCACGCCGCTCGACGCGAGCCACTCGGCCTCGGCGAGGACCTCGTCGGGCGTCCTGGACACGAACGCGCCCCGGAACGACGGGATCGCGCAGAACGTGCACCGCCGGTCACAGCCGCTGGCCAGCTTCAGCGGCGCGACCGGGCCGGACTCGAGCCGCTGCCGCATCACGCCGCGCAGGTGCGCCGGCAGGTTGCCCGCGCCGTGACCGGGCACGACGACCTCGGCGGCCGCCTGCCGCGCGACCGGGGTCAGCGGCAGCAGCGTGCGCCGGTCGCGCGGCGCGTGCGACGCGATCGTCTCGCCGGCGAGGATCGCGTCGAGACGGGCCGCCATGTCCGGGTAGTGGTCGAAGCCGAGCACCGCGTCGGCCTCGGGCAGCTCACCGGCGAGCTGCTCGCCGTAGCGCTCGGCGAGGCAGCCGGTCGCGACGACCTTGGCGCCGGTGTCGGCCGCCGCGAGCAGCGTGTCGATCGAGTCCTGCTTGGCCTTGGCGACGAAGCCGCACGTGTTGACGACGACGACGTCGGCGTCGGTGCCGTCGGTGGTGACCGACCAGCCACCGGCCGCGAGGCGCGCCGCCAGCTCCTCGGAGTCCACCTCGTTGCGGGCGCAGCCGAGGGTGAGCAGGGCGACGCGACGCTCAGCGTTGGTGGGCATGCTCCGAGGGTACCGGGCCGACCGGGGCAGGGACTGCGGGGAAGGGGTCACGGAAGGTGAAGGCCTCGGGTGACGACCCGTTGCGGCGCAGCAGGTCAAGGCGCTCACCCGCCTCGCCGGACGTGGGGAGGTGACCGGCCGGAACCCACCACATGACGGTGTGCGCCTCGCCGAGTGGCACGAACCACTCGCGGCGCCTTCGCAGCACGTCCAGGTGGCCGCTGCGGAACGTGAAGTCGCGCAGCGACTCGAGGTCGTGCCAGACCGACAGGTTGACGATCAGGTCGTCGCCGAAGGGCCGCAGCGAGGTCGCGTCGGCGCCGTCCTCGTCCACGAGCCGCCACACGAAGCCCGGCCAGCCGTCGGCGAGGGCGTTGATCCGGTCGAGGTCGCCGTAGAAGCCCGCCATGCGGGGGTCGTCCTTCGGCCCGACGGTCCGGCCGATGTTCAGCTGCGCGAGGTGGAAGCTCATGCGCGGATTCTAAAACCTATCCACATTGTCTTTGGTACCGGCATCGCCGCGCCGGACCGTCACGCAGCATCCGTCCGGCCGCGGATCGATCGCGACCCGGGCGCCCAGCGCCCCCTCCAGCAGCGCGAGGTTCGCCCCGCAGACGAGTGCCGCGTGGGTGCGCGCCACGCCGTCGAACGGGCAGTTGCGCAGCCGCCACACCGGGCCGTCCTCGTACGGCTCGTAGCCCATCCGGCGCAGCAGGTCCTCCGCGGGCGTGTCGCCGTCCCGGCGGAGCCGGGCGCCCTGCCGGCGGGCCGCCTCGAACAGCACCGGCTCTACGCCCGCCTCCTCGACGGCGTCGGCGAAGACCGTGGCGAGGATCCGGTAGTCGCGCGGCGGCAGGCTCAGCTCGTGTTCGGTGGCGGTGCGCCGGTACAGCTTCGACGGCCGCCCCGAGCCCGGCCCGCTGCGCCCGTTGACCCGGGCGAACGACACCTCGAGCAGCCCGGCCTCGGCGAGCCTGTCCAGGTGGTGCGCGGCGAGCGTCCGCCCGATCCCCAGCCCGTCGGCGACGGCGTTGCGGCTGACCGGCACCCCGGCGGCGGCGACGTGCTCGTACACGGCCCGGCGCTGCGGCTCGGCGAGGGCGGCGATCGCTGCGGCATCCACCCCACCAACTATCCCAGCAGGGCCGCCGCCACCGTCAGGGTCACCATCGACGCCGCCGTCGAGGCAACGACGGCGTCCCTCGGGAAGCGCCCGTCCACCCCGTACGCCCTCGCGAAGACGAACGTGTTCTGCGCCGTCGGCAGCGCCGAGCACAGTACCGCCGCGAACAACGCATCCCCGTGCAGCCCGAACGCGAACCTGGCCAGCGCGAAGCACACCACCGGCTGCACGCACGACTTGAGCAGCACCGACAGCGCCACCTCCGCCGGCCGCCCGGGAACCTGGTCGCCGCCGCCGGTCGGCACCAGCGACAACCCCAGCGCCACCAGCGCCGACGGCACCGCCGCGTCCCCCAGCAGCGTGACGACCCCGGCCACCAGCGGCGGCAGGTGCACCCCCACCGCGCCGAGCACCACCCCGGCGACGCAGGCCAGCATGACCGGACTGCGCAGCGGCACCGTGGCCAGCCGCCGCCACCGCCGCTCGGTCCGCGCCTCCCGCGCCACGTCCAGCGCGCCCAGGATCACCGGCGTCAGCACCGTCGTCTGGATGAGCAGCACCACCGCGATGAACGACGCGTCGCCGAGCACCCGCACCGCCACCGGGATCCCGAGATTGCCGGCGTTGACGTACCCCGCGGCCATGGCGGCGATGGTCTGCTCCCCCAGCGGCCGCCGCGTCCCCCAGCGCGCCACCCCGAACGCGACCGCCCCCACGACCAGGGTCCCCCCGGCGAACGCCGCGACCCCTTCCCCGGCCAGCCCGGTGATCGGCTGCCGGGTCAGCGTGTCGAGCAGCGCGGCGGGCATCGCCACGTAGAACACGAACCGCCCGAGCACGTCAACGGCCCCGTGCCCGAGCACCCCGGTGCGACCGGCGACGAAGCCGACGAGGGTGAGCGCCCAGATCGGGACGAACGCCGCCAGCACCGCCGCTTTCGCTCCCGCCCCGGCCTCGACCCCAACCGCTCAGGTCACCCTGCCGACCTCACCCTCTGGCGTCAACTCGACCACCCCGCCGCTGCTCGGAGCGCCGGGCCGAGCCGACAATCCGCCGTCACAGCGCATCAAGCCAGCATGCGACCTGCCAACCAGTCAGTCGTCGTCCTCGGCGGCTCGCAGGGCGCCGAGGACCTCGGGGAGCTCGTCGGGCTTGATGAGCACGTCGCGGGCCTTGGAGCCCTCGGAGGGGCCGACGATGCCGCGGGTCTCCATGAGGTCCATGAGGCGGCCGGCCTTGGCGAAGCCGACCCGCAGCTTGCGCTGCAGCATGCTGGTCGAGCCGAACTGGCTGGTGACGACGAGCTCGATCGCCTGGAGCAGCAGCTCCATGTCGTCGCCGATCTCCTCGTCGACCTTCTTCTTGGTGTCCTCGGGTTTGGTGGTGACGCCGTCGCGGAACTCGGGCTCGCGCTGGTCCTTGCAGAACTTGACGATGTCGTTGATCTCGGTCTCGCTGACCCAGGCGCCCTGGATACGGACCGGCTTGGAGGCGCCCATGGGCAGGAACAGCCCGTCGCCGCGGCCGATCAGCTTCTCGGCGCCGGGCTGGTCGAGGATGACCCGCGAGTCGGCGAGGCTGGAGGTGGCGAACGCGAGCCGCGACGGCACGTTGGCCTTGATCAGGCCGGTGACCACGTCGACGCTGGGCCGCTGCGTGGCGAGCACCAGGTGGATGCCGGCCGCGCGGGCCAGCTGCGTGATGCGCACCACCGAGTCCTCGACGTCGCGCGGGGCGACCATCATCAGGTCGGCCAGCTCGTCGACCACGACCAGCAGGTACGGATACGGCCGGATCACCCGCTCGCTGCCCGGCGGCGCGACGATCTGCCCGGCCCGGACCTTGCGGTTGTAGTCGTCGATGTGCCGGACCCCGGCGGCGGCCAGGTCGTCATAGCGCATGTCCATCTCGCGCACGACCCAGTCAAGGGCGTCCGCGGCCCGCTTCGGGTTGGTGACGATCGGCGTCACCAGGTGCGGGATGCCCTCGTAGCTGGTCAGCTCCACCCGCTTCGGGTCGACCAGCAGCAGCCGCACCTCGTCGGGCGTGGTGCGGGTCAGCAGCGACACCAGCAGCGAGTTGAGGCAGCTGGACTTGCCCGCCCCGGTCGCGCCGGCGATCAGGATGTGCGGCATCTTCGCCAGGTTGGCCACCACGTAGCCACCCTCGATGTCCTTGCCGAGCGCCACGATGAGCGGGTGGTGGTCGCTGGTCGCCGCGCGCGAGCGCAGCACGTCGCCGAGCGCCACGTTTTCCCGGTCGGGGTTGGGGATCTCCACACCGACCGCGCTCTTGCCCGGGATCGGGCTCTGGATCCGCACGTCGGGCGACTTCACCGCATAGGCGATGTTGCGCGACAGTGCCGTGATCCGCTCGACCTTGACGCCGTGGCCGACCTCGACCTCGTAACGGGTCACCGTCGGGCCCCGGGTGAAGCCGGTGACCAGCGCGTCGACGCCGAACTGCTCGAACACGCCCTGCAGCGCGCTCATCACCTCGTCGTTGGCGCGGGTGCGTCCGCGCGGCGCGTCGCCGGTGCCCAGCAGGTCCGGCGGCGGCAGCTTGTAGTCGGCGTCGGTGAGCGCCAGCTGCTCCGCCCTGGTCGGCAGCGGCGAGTGCTCCGGCGGCTCCTTCTCCCGCTCCTTCGCCTTCTTCCGCGTCCCGGCGGCGGCCGGCGGGCGCGGCAGCACCACCGTGTCGTGGACGATCGGGTCGTCGCCGAGGCCCGGGCCGAGGTCGGGCGGCGAGGCGTCATAGCCGTCGAGCGGCCCGTCAGGGTCGTCGAGCGGGTGCGGCAGCGCGGCGGCCTGCCGGCGGCGGGCCGGGGACCGGCGCGCCGGGCGCGGCTCCGGCTCGTCGTAGAGCTCCTCGAACTCCTCGTCGACGTCGAGGGTCGGGTCCTCGACCCGGCCGAGAGCCAGGTCACGCAGCTGCCGCCAGCGTTGCGGGATCCGGCTGATCGGGGTGGCGGTGACGACCAGCAGGCCGAACCCTCCGAGCAGGAGCAGCAGCGGCACCGCGACCCACGCGGTCACGCCCTTCTCCAGCAGGCCGCCGCCGGCCCGGCCGAGCAGGCCGCCGGCCTCGTCCATCAGGTCGGGCTTCTCGGGGCTGCCGGCGGCGAGGTGCATCAGGCCGGTGCCGCCGAGGAACAGCGCGGTCCAGCCGACGAGGCCGCGGCCGCGGTGGTCGTCGTCGGGGTCGGAGCGCATGACGCGGATGCCGCCGATGAGCAGCAGCACCGGCAGCACGGCCGCGGCACTGCCGATGAACGTGTGGCAGATCCCGGCGAGCCAGTGCCCGACCGGCCCGGCCGACTGGAACCACACCGCGGCGGTGAGCAGCACGGCGAGGCCGATGAGGGCCAGGCCGGCGCCGTCGCGGCGGTGCGCGGGATCCAGCTCGCGGGCGCCGGCGGCCTGGCGGCCCACGGCGCGGGCGGCCCAGCCGACGCCGTGCGCGACGCCCATCCACAGCGCGATCATGCCCCGGCCGAGCAGCCCCAGCGGCGTGGCGACCACCGCGCCGCCGCGGCGCCGTGCCGTGGTGGTGCGGCGCGCGGTGGGCCGCGCCACCGGGGTGGCGCGCTTGGCCGGGGTCGTGCGCCGCGCCGGGGTCGCCGCCGGGGTCGCCCGTTTCGCGGGAGTTGTCCGCTTGGACGGCGTGCTCGATCCGCCGCGGGCGCCGGGGGTGCCGCTACCGCGGCCGGCCTGAGAGGTGCGGCCCGCCATGGTCACACCGTAGCGGTAGGCTCCGACATTTCTTCGGAGCCACGGGTCGTGTTCCGGCGCTTTCTGGAGCGCACATAGATCCCGGCATAGGACACCGCGACCAGTACCCCCACCAACACCTGCAACAGGTGCGTGTACCGCTCCGGGTAGAGCACGCCTTCGATGTACTGGTCGATGAAGCCCCGCCCGACGCCGGTCTCGCCGGCCTTGCGGCGGGCCCAGTGTTCGACCAGCGTCAACGGGCAGGTGAGCGGGATGCTCACCACGGCGAGCCCCCAGGCGGCGGCCGCGAGATGCGGCCACAACGCCCTGGGCCATCGCCAGGCGAGGAACCCGCCCAGCACCACGTACGCGAGGAAGCAGAAGTGCAGGACAAGCACGGTGGACGCCAGCACCTCGTACATCTCGCTACACCTCCACCACCGTAGGCACGATCATGGGCCGGCGGCGGTAGGCCTCGTTGACCCAGCGCCCGACGGTCCGCCGCACGATCTGCTGCAGCTGGTGCGGGTCGGTGATCCCCTCGGCCGCGGCCTTGTTGAGCGACTCCGTGACCAGCGGCAGCACCGCGGCGAACACCGCGGGGTCGTCGGAGAAGCCCTTCGCCGAGACCGTCGGGCCCGCGACGACCTTGCCGGTCACCGAGTCGATGACCACGGTCGCCGCGATGAACCCGCCGTCGCCGAGGATGCGCCGCTCGGTGAGCAGCGACTCGCCGACGTCACCGATCGCGAGGCCGTCGACGTAGACATACCGGGACCGGATGTGGCCGACCAGGGACGCCTTGCCGTCGACGAGGTCGACCACGTCGCCGTCCTCGCAGAGCACGACCCGCTCAGCGGGCACTCCGGCGTCGCGGGCGAGCTGCGCGTGCGCCCGCAGGTGCCGCCACTCGCCGTGCACCGGCATGAAGTTGGCCGGCTTGACCACGTTGAGCAGGTAGAGCAGCTCGCCGGCCGGCGAGTGGCCCGAGACGTGGACCTTGGCGACGTCCTTGTGCACGACGATGGCGCCGGCCCGCGAGAGCTGGTTGATCACCCGGTACACGGCGGTCTCGTTGCCCGGCACCAGCGACGAGGCGAGCACGATCGTGTCGCCCTCACCGATCTGTACGTGCCGGTGGTCGCCGTTGGCCATGCGGCCCAGCGCGCTCATCGGCTCGCCCTGCGAACCGGTCGACATGAGCACGACCCGGTCCTCGGGCAGCCCCAGCGCCTCGTCGATCGGCACCAGCAGCCCCGCCGGGATCTGCAGCAGCCCCAGGTCGCGGGCGATGCCCATGTTGCGCACCATCGACCGGCCGATCAGCGCGACCTTCCGCCCGTGCGCGTGCGCGGCGTCGAACACCTGCTGGACCCGGTGCACGTGCGACGCGAACGACGCCACGATGATCCGCCCGGTCGCCCGGCCGAAGATCCCCTCCAGGACCGGGCCGATCTCCCGCTCGGGGGTGACGAAGCCGGGGATCTCCGCGTTGGTCGAGTCCGACAGCAGCAGGTCGACGCCCTTGGCCCCGATCCGGGCGAATCCGGCGAGGTCGGTGACGCGGCCGTCCAGCGGCAGCTGGTCCATCTTGAAGTCGCCGGTGTGCAGGACGATGCCGGCGCTGGTGGTGACCGCGACGGCGAGCGCGTCGGGGATCGAGTGGTTGACCGCGAAGAACTCGCACTCGAACGGCCCGAGCCGCTCGACCTGGCCCTCCTTGACCGTCAGCGTGTACGGCTCGATACGCCGCTCGGCGAGCTTCGCCTCGACCAGCGCGAGGGTGAACTTGGACCCGACGAGCGGGATGTCCGGCTTGTGGGCCAGCAGGTAGGGCACGGCGCCGATGTGGTCCTCGTGGCCGTGGGTGAGCACGATCGCCTGAACCTGGTCGAGCCGGTCGAGGATCGACGAGAAGTCGGGCAGGATCAGGTCGACGCCGGGCTGCTCGACGTCGGGGAAGAGCACCCCGCAGTCGATGATGAGCAGCTTGCCGTCGTGCTCGAACACCGTCATGTTGCGCCCGATGGCGCCCAGGCCGCCCAGCGGCGTGACCCGCAGGGCTCCCGGAGACAGCGGTGGCGGTGGTTCGAGCTCGATGTGTGCCACCGTCATAGGGCCACTCCGAGGTCGTTGTGATGGGCCATCTGGTCCGCGGTGCCGATCGTGCGGCCCGCCTCAGCGCAATCCTCCCGCAACCGGCCGAGCTCTGCCGCGTTCGCCGGCACCAGCGGCGGGCGCACGGGCCCGGCGGGCAGGCCGAGCAGAGTCAGGGCGGCCTTGGTGAGGATGACTCCCTGCGTGCGGAAGAACCCGCAGAACGCCGGGAGCAGTTGCAGGTGCAGCGCGCGGGCCCGGGCGACGTCGCCCTTCTCGTGCGCCAGGATCATCCGCTTGGTCTCCAGGCCGAAGACGTGCGTCGGCACGCCGACGACCCCGACGGCGCCGACCGAAAGCAGCGGCAGGGTCAGCTTGTCCTCACCCGAGTAGTACGCCAGGTCGGTGCGCTTGATCACCCAGGCGCTCTCGCCGAGGTCGCCCTTGGCGTCCTTCACGGCGACGACCCGCTCGTGCTCGGCGATGCGGCACATGGTCTCGGTCTCGATCGCCACGCCGGTGCGGCCGGGGATGTCATAGACCATCACCGGCAGGGCCGAGGCGTCGGCGATCGACCGGAAGTGCTGCAGGATCCCGGCCTGCGGGGGTTTGTTGTAGTACGGCGTGACGACGAGCAGCCCGTCGGCGCCCGCCTTCTCCGCGGCGCGGGCCAGCTCGATCGTGTGGTGCGTGTCGTTGGTGCCGACGCCGGCGATCACCGTGGCCCGGTCGCCGACCGCCTCGATGACGGCCCGCAACACCTGGTCCTTCTCGGCGTCGCTGGTCGTCGCCGACTCGCCGGTGGTCCCGTTGACCACCAGGCCGTCGTGCTCCTGGTCGTCGACCA
Source organism: Dactylosporangium sp. NPDC050688 (assembly GCF_040654515.1). Classification (NCBI taxonomy): domain Bacteria; kingdom Bacillati; phylum Actinomycetota; class Actinomycetes; order Micromonosporales; family Micromonosporaceae; genus Dactylosporangium; species Dactylosporangium sp. NPDC050688. Next base: position 195,613 of record NZ_JBFAIC010000001.1, on the reverse strand, counting down.
GGTGAGCGGCCAGCCGCGCCGCACCGTCGACGTCGAGCGAACCGTCAGCGCGAAATGGCGTCACCATCGCGCTGAGCAGCCGGCCGAACGGCCGGCCGGGGTCGGAACCGGTGCGTGTCATACGCACAACCTAGCGGACGCGTTCAGGTCGCTCAGCTCAAGATTCCCAGCTGTACTGAGCGGCCGCAACCTCGGTGCCGTCAGCCAGGGTACTGATGGTGAAATCGGCGAATACGTTGGGCGCCACGCGCTGCAACTCCCGCAGGCAGGCGATCGCCACCTCGCGGATCTCCACATCGGCGGCCTCCGTCGCCCGCATCGCCACGAAGTGCCGCCAGGCCCGGTAGTTGCCCGTCACGACGACCTTCGTCTCGGCCGCGTTGGGCAGCACCGCCCGTGCCGCCTGCCGGGCCTGCTTGCGCCGGCTCGTGCCGTTCTCGACGTCGCTGAACTTGGCCTCGAGGCCTTCGAGCAGTTCGTTGTACGCCCGCAGCGCCGCCTCCGAGGCCTCCACGAACACCTTGTGCAGCGCGGGGTCCTCGGCGATCACGTCGGGCTCGACCATCGGCGCTTCGCGCCCCGGCACGTACCGCTGCGACAACTGCGAATACGAGAAGTGCCGGTGCCGGACCAGCTCGTGCGTGAACGACCGGGACACGCCGGTCAGGTAGAACGTCACGGTCCCGTGCTCGAGGACCGACAGGTGCCCGACCTCGAGGATGTGCCGCAGGTAGCCCTCGTTGGTCGCGGTCGCCGGGTTCGGCTTCTTCCACGACTGGTAACACGCCCGGCCGGCAAACTCGGCCAGCGCCTGACCGCCGTCCGCATCCGTCTCCCACGGCACGTCGGCGGGAGGTTCGAAGTGCGTCCAGGCGATGGCTTTGGCGGAGAGCATCCGAAAAGCCTAGACGAACAGCCAGTCGAACGGTGCCCAGGGCAGATTCCGTGCGACGGAAAACACGAGCCACGCCACCAGGAAGCCGATGAGCGCACCGTTGGACAGCCGCATCGTCGGCAGCACCTTGCGGTTGGCGAGCCGGTTGACGGTCCAGCTCACGTACAGGTACACGAGGAACGGCGTGGCGAACACCAGCATCGCGTGGTGGTGCGCGGCCGCCGGCACGTCACCGTGCAGCAGATACCAGGCCGCCCGCGTGCCGCCGCACCCCGGGCAGTCGAAGCCGGTGAAGAGCTTCATCACGCAGGTCGGCGCGGCCGTCGCGCTGGACTCCGTCGGCCGCATCAGCAACGTGTACGCCACGCCGCCGGACAGCAGCGCCGTCACCCCGAGCGGCGACACCCACCGCGGCGTCCGCTCGACCAGCCGGCCGATCCGCCCTTTCGGCCGGGCGACGTAGGTGTACTGGTAGCCACCCTGCGGGGGCAGCTCGTGACCGGCCGCGGCGGGCTGCTCAGCGCCGGCGCCGGCCAGCAGGTGTGCCGCCAGCCCGTCACTGGCGGGCGCGGCCTGAAGGGGTGACGTCACGCTCTTCACGCTACACGGTGCATGCCGCACTGCCACCGTGCCGCCGGACCGCACCGAGCACCCGGACGGCCCACCCCCGCGCCGCGACGGACCAGGCCACCTTCGGCTCAGGCCGTCATCGCCTTGGCCAGGTCGGCGGCGAAGTCCCCCGCGACCGGCAGATCCACCCGCTCCAGGCCCAGCCACCCGGCGAACCGCTGCAGCTCCACCCACAGCGCCGCCGCCACCTCGCCCTGGGACGGCGCGCCGCGGCCGGTCAGGGGCTCGACCCACGCGGCCGGGACCAGCAGCGTCCCCGAGCGGCGGTCGGCCTTGAGGTCGACCCGGGCGACGAGCCGGTCGCCGAGCAGGAAGGGCAGGACGTAGTAGCCGTAGAGCCGCTGCAGGGGCGGCACGTAGATCTCGATGCGGTAGCTGAACCCGAACAGCCGCGCCACCCTGGCCCGCTCCCACATCAGCGGGTCGAACGGGCTGACGAGGGTGGCGGCGCCGATGCGGCGCGGGTTGGGCGCCTCGTGGTGCAGGTAGGCCCGCGGCTGCCAGCCCTCGACCTCGGTGGGGATCAGCTCGCCGGCCTCGACCAGCTCGGCGATCGCGGTGCGGGCCCCGGCGAGCGGCAGCCGGAAGTAGTCGCGCAGCTCGGCCTCGGCGGCGATGCCCATGGACCTGGCCGCGACGCGGACGAGGTCGCGGTAGGCGTCGGCGGGCTCGGGCGTCGGCGCGGCGAGGACCTCGGCGGGCAGGATGCGCTCGGGCACGTCATACACCCGGGCGAAGGAGGCGTTGCGGCCGGCCACGCTCACCTCGCCGGTGTAAAAGAGCCACTCGATCGCGGTCTTCGTGTCCGACCAGTTCCACCCCCAGTGGTCCTTGCGGCGGGGGCCGGCCAGGTCGCCCTCGATCTCGTTGGCGGTGACCGGGCCGTGGGCGCGGATGTCCTCGAGCACCCGGCGGATCAGCTCGGGCTGCTCGCGGGCCATGCGGACCATCCGGCCCCAGGCGGCGCCGGACTGCATCCGCCAGCGCAGCGCCGGGTGCAGGTGGACCGGCACCAGGGACGCTTCGTGCGCCCAGTATTCGAACAGCTCGCGGGGCCGCCGGTAGGCCATCCGGTCCAGCAGCTGCGTCGGGTAGGGCCCCAGGCGGCTGTAGGCGGGCAGGTAGTGCGCGCGCTGGACGACGTTGACCGAGTCGATCTGCAGCAGACCGGTGCGGCCGAGGACCCGCTTCAGGTGACGCCGCTCGGGGACGCCGGTCGGGGCACGGTCGGCGAAACCCTGAGCGGCGAGCGCGATGCGCCGTGCCTGCGTGAGTGTCAGCACCCCGCGAGGCTAACCCCGGGGTATGACAAAAAACGGCCCGGCAGCACGGTGGCCCCGCGCGAATCGCGCGGGGCCACCGGAAGCAGGGGGTGGGAAACGGGTCAGGCGCCGACCAGTGGTCGCTCCGCCGTGCCCGCCTCCTTCGCGTCGAACGCCGCGCTCACCCGCCGGTCGATCTCCACGAGGTCCGGCACGTCCTCGGCGACGGGCCCGGTGGAGGTGGCCGGGTTGGCCGAGCGGGCCGGGCCGGAGGTCGCGTCGGCCGGCTCCCGGATCGGCAGCGCGATCAGCAGGGCACTCATCAGCAGCACGTACGCGTTGCCGCCGAGCAGGCCGAGACCATCGAACTTCATGTGGAACGCCCACGGCGTGCGGCTGCACAGCAGCAGGTACGAGAACACCCCGAAGATCACGAGGTGGCGCCGGCGGCGTGCGTCGTAGGACCGATCGGTGGCGTGGTCCAGCAGGACCGCCATCGAGGGCAGCACCCACACCAGGTGATGGATCCAGCTGATCGGGCTGACCATGCAGCCGACAAGCCCGGTGAGCGCCAGCCCGGCCAGTTCGTCGCCGGCCCGGACCGCCTTGCGGACCCGCCAGGCCCAGACGGCGAGCGCGCCGAGCACGAGCAGCAGCCACAGCGGCTTCATCGGGTCCGGGTTGAACAGGCGGGCGACGAGGCCGCTGAGCGCCTGGTTGGACACGAACGTGGCGGAGCCGACGCGGTCGGTGTTCCACATCGCGTCGGTCCAGAAGACCCGCGAGGCGTCCGGGGCGAAGGTCGCCGCCGCCCAGGTCGCGGCGGCCGCGGTGGCGGTGGAGACCGCGGCGGCGCGCCAGCGGCGGGTCACCACCAGGTACAGGATGAACACGCCGGGGGTGAGCTTGATGGCGGTGGCCAGGCCGACGCCGATGCCGCCGAGGCGGGACCCGCCGCGGACCAGCAGCATCAGGTCACCGACGACCATGAACAGCAGCAGGATGTTGACCTGGCCGAAGTTGACGGTCTCACGCACCGGCTCGAAGGCCGCGACGATGCCGAACGCGATGGCCAGGGAGAACCAGAACTGCCAGCCCTGCCGCTTGATGACGGGGCCGATGAGCCAGGTGATGATGAAACCCAGCGCCACCACGTTCATCGTCAGGCTGATCGCGATCGCGGTGTGCCAGCCGATGAGCGCCATGGGCGACATCAGGGCAGCGGCGAACGGTGGGTAGGTGAAGCCGTAGGGCGTGCCGGGCACCAGGTAGTCGTAGATGTCGCCACCCTTGTTCACCCAGTAGTCCATGGCGCCGTAGTAGACCTTGAGATCGAAATACCCGTTTCGCGCCGCGGCCACGTACAAGAAGGCCCACACGGCGGCCCAGACGGCCGCCACGATGAGCACCTGCTTGACCCGGGGCCGAAGCTTGGGCCGGACGGCCGTCAACACGGCGACTCGTCCTCGCTCCGCCACTTGTGCTGCCCTCCACTCGCTCGTTGCCGGCTACCTGCTGCCTGTCCCAACGGTTACTCGGGTCCAACTGTGACGAGCCGGCGCTACCCCGCCACGTGGCTCTTCACACAAAATCCGTAGGCTGCTGCATCATGACGCTCGGCTTCGTCCGACCTGCGCGTCTCGACGACGTCGTCGAGATCACGCGCATCCAACTCACGACTTGGCGGGTCGCCTACCGGCGACTGCTGCCCCAACATGTCCTCGACCAACTGGACGAGGACTGGATTACCCGCAGGTGGCGGGACGCAATCGCGGATCCCCCGACCCCAGAGCACCGGGTCCTGGTCGCGGTGGAGCAACAGGAGTCGCCCGGCGCCGGACCGACCTCAGCATACGTCGTGGGTTTTGCCGCGTCAGGTCCGGCAGACGACACCGCGCTCGCCCCGGAGGAAGATCACACCGTCCTGGCAGGGGCCGCGGCGATCACCGATGTCCTGGTCGAACCCCGCTGGGGACGCCGCGGCCACGGCAGCCGATTGCTGGCGGCTAGTGTCGATTTGTGGCGTACTGACGGATTCACGACAGCTCTTGCATGGACGTTCGCTGACGACCGTGTTACGCGCCGATTTCTGGAGAGCTCCGGCTGGGCCCCGGACTGGGTCAGCCGGTCACTCGACGTGGATGATCTGCTCGTCCCGCAGATCCGGTGGCATGTGTCACTGGAGACCGAAGAAGCCCCCGCCGTTACCGCGATGTGACCCTGTTGCGCCCGAATTGGGGCCGCCGGATCCCAGTATCTGGAAACGTCAGACTGAACGCGAAACGGTTACACAACGTGACGCTAGCCGAGGAGCGGCCCGAGCCCGACGGTCAGCCCGGGCCTCGACACGACGGCGCGGACCGCCAGGAGCACCCCGGGCATGAAGGACTTCCGGTCGTACGAATCGTGCCGGATCGTCAGCGTCTCGCCCGTGGCGCCGAAGAGGACCTCCTGGTGCGCCACGAGTCCCCGGGCGCGCAGGGAGTGCACGCGGACGCCCTCGACGCCGGTGCCGCGGGCCCCGGCCAACTCCTGCGTGGTCGCGTCCGGCACCGGCCCCAGACCGGCCTCGGCGCGCGCCTCGGCGATCAGCTGGGCGGTGCGCAGGGCGGTGCCGCTGGGCGCGTCGATCTTCTGCGGGTGGTGCATCTCGACGACCTCGACCGACTCGAAGAACCGGGCCGCGCGGGCCGCGAACTCCATCATCAGCACGGCGCCGACCGCGAAGTTGGGGGCGATGACGACCCCGACGCCCGGCTTGTCCGACAGCCACGACCGCACCTCGTCGAGCCGCTGCGTGGTGAAGCCCGAGGTGCCCACGACCGCGTGCACGCCGTGCTCGACGCACCAGCGCAGGTTGTCCATCACCACGTCCGGGGTGGTGAAGTCGACCAGGACGCGGGCGCCGGCGCCGGTGGCGGAGGACAGCTCGTCGCCGACGTCGAGCCTCGCCACCAGCTCGAGATCGGCACTGTCGGCGACGGCCTGGCAGGCTTCGGTGCCCATGCGGCCGTGCGCGCCGAGCACGCCGACCCGGATGGGTTCTCCCTGTGAGTTCACGCCGGACAATCTAACCCAGCGTCAGTCGAGGGCACCCGCAAAGGCCTGGTCGTCGAAGTCGCCGATCACCGCGAGCGACATGGGCCGGGACAGCAGCTCCCCCGCGACCTGCCGCACCATCTCGGGCGTGACGAGGTCGACCCGGCGCAGCACCTCGTCGACGGACAGCAGCTCGTCGTACAGGAGCTCGCCCTTGCCGAGCCGGCTCATCCGCGACCCGGTGTCCTCCAGGCCCAGCACGACGGCGCCCTTGAGCATGCCCTTGCCGCGCTCGACCTCGGCGTCGCTGATACCGTCCTGCGCCACCCGGGCCAGCTCCTCCCGGGTGATGGCGAGGACCTCCTCGACCTTGCCGGGCGCGCAGCCGGCGTAGACGCCGAAGAGCCCCGTGTCGCTGTACTGCGAGGTGAACGAGTACACCGAGTACGCCAGCCCCCGCTGCTCGCGGATCTGCTGGAACAGCCGGCTCGACATGCCGCCGCCGAGGATGTTGTTGAGCGCCCCGAGCGTGAAGCGGTTGTCGTGCTGGCGCGGGTACCCCACGCAGCCGAGCACGACGTGCGCCTGCTCGGTGTCCTTGTTGCGCACCACGACCTGCCCGGAGCGGGCGGGCACCCTCGTGGTGCGGGAGCGCCGCGTCGCCGGCTCGGCCGCGGCGGACAGCCCGGCGAACGCCGCCCGGACCGCCTTGACGACCTTCGCGTGGTCGAGGTTGCCGGCCGCCGCGATCACCATCTGCGAGGGCTGGTAGCGCCGGCGGTAGAACCCGTCGATCTGCTTGCGGCTCAGCGCGGAGATGCTCGCCACGGTGCCGGAGATCTGCCGGCCGAGCGGGTGGTTACCGAAGATCGCCTCGGTGAAGACGTCGTGCACCTCGTCGCCGGGCTCGTCGTCGTGCATGGCGATCTCCTCGAGGATCACGCCGCGCTCGGTCTCGACGTCCGCATCGGTCAGCACCGAGTCGATGACCAGGTCGCACACCACGTCGATGGCGAGCGGCAGGTCGGCGTCGAGGACCCGTGCGTAATAGCACGTGTACTCCTTCGCGGTGAACGCGTTGGTCTCCCCGCCGACCGCTTCGATCTGCGAGGAGATCTCCAGCGCGCTGCGCCGCTTGGTGCCCTTGAACAGCAGGTGCTCGAGGAAGTGGGAGACCCCGGACAGCGCCGGGGTCTCGTCCCGCGAGCCGATGCCGACCCAGACGCCGAACGACACGCTGCGCATCGACGGTATCGCCTCGGTCAGGATGCGCAGCCCGTTGGGCAGCACGGTGCGGCGCACCGTGCCACCCAGCGGGTCCTCTGCCAGCGTCTGGGTCAGCGTCCGGCTCGCCATGTCTCAGCTGTGCCGGTTCCGCCGGCGACGGAACTCGCCGCCGTCCTCGCCGCCTTCGCCGCCCTCGGGCGCGCCGCCGTCCTCGCCCTCCGGGGAGGACGCCTGGCGCGGGCCGCGGTCACCACGGTCGCTGCGCTCGCGGGAGCGCGGGCCACGGTCGCCACGGTCCCGGCCGGAGGGCCGGTCACCCGAGCCGCCCGCCGGGGCGCCGCCACCGGCCGCCGCCGCCTCGGCCGCCGCGGCGGCCTCGGCCTCGGACAGCACCTTGTCGAGGTAGATCTTGCCGCGGTTGTCGATGTCCGCGATCTGCACCTCGACCTTGTCGCCGACGTTGAGGAAGTCCTCGACCCGGTCGACGCGCTTGCCGTTGCCCACCTTGGAGATGTGCAGCAGGCCGTCGCGGCCCGGCAGCAGCGAGATGAAGGCGCCGAACGCGGCCGTCTTCACCACGGTGCCGAGGAACTTGTCGCCGACCTTCGGCATCGTCGGGTTGGCGATGGCGTTGATCCGCTCGACCGCGGCCTCGGCCGACGGGCCGTTGGTCGCGCCGACGTAGATCGTGCCGTCGTCCTCGATGCTGATCTCGGCGCCGGTCTCGTCCTGGATGGCGTTGATGGTCTGGCCCTTGGGCCCGATCACCATGCCGATCTTGTCGACGGGGATGCGGACCGTGGTCACGCGGGGCGCGTACTGGCTCATGCCGGCCGGCGACTCGATCGCCTCGGCCATCACGTCGAGGATGACGTGCCGCGCGTCGTGGGCCTGCTGCAGGGCGCCCGCGAGGACGTCCGACGGGATGCCGTCGAGCTTGGTGTCCAGCTGCAGCGCGGTCACGAAGTCACGGGTGCCGGCGACCTTGAAGTCCATGTCGCCGAACGCGTCCTCGGCACCGAGGATGTCGGTGAGCGTGACGTACTCCGTCTTGCCGTCGACCTCGTCGGAGATCAGGCCCATCGCGATGCCGGCGACCGGCGCCTTCAGCGGCACACCGGCGGACAGCAGCGCCATGGTGGAGGCGCAGACCGAGCCCATCGACGTCGAGCCGTTGGAGCCGAGGGCCTCGGAGACCTGGCGGATCGCGTAGGGGAACTCCTCGCGGGCCGGCAGCACCGGGATCAGGGCCCGCTCGGCGAGCGCGCCGTGGCCGATCTCGCGCCGCTTGGGCGAGCCCACCCGGCCGGTCTCACCGGTCGAGTAGGGCGGGAAGTTGTAGTTGTGCATGTAGCGCTTGGACTTCTCCGGCGCCAGGGTGTCCAGCGTCTGCTCCATGCGCAGCATGTTCAGCGTGGTGACGCCCAGGATCTGGGTCTCGCCGCGCTCGAACAGGGCCGAGCCGTGCACCCGCGGGAGCACCTGGACCTCGGCGGTCAGCGGACGGATGTCGCGCGGGCCGCGGCCGTCGATGCGGACCTGCTCGCGCAGGACGCGGGCGCGGACCTCGTTCTTGGTCAGCGACCGCAGCGCGGCGCCGATCTCCTTCTCGCGACCCTCGAAGTCGGTGGCGAGGCGCTGGAAGGCGGCCTCCTTGATCCGGTCGAGGGCCTCCTCGCGCTCCGCCTTGGCGGAGATGCGCAGCGCCTCGGACACCTCCTCGCGGACCGCACCGGCCACGGCCTCGTAGGCGTCGGGCTGGTAGTCCAGGAAGGTCGGGAACTCCTGGACCGGCTTCGCGGCGACCGCCGCGAGCTCGGACTGGGCCCGGCACAGCTCGCGGATGGCGGGCTTGGCGGCCTCGAGGCCACCGGCCACGACCTCCTCGGTCGGGGCGGGCGCGCCGCCGGCGACCAGCGCCACGGTGTGCTCCGTCGCCTCGGCCTCGACCATCATGATCGCGACGTCGCCGTCGGGCAGGGTCCGGCCGGCGACGACCATGTCGAACGTGGCGCGGCCGAGCTCCTCGAGCGTCGGGAACGCGATCCACTGCCCGTCGACGTGCGCCATGCGGGTGGCGCCGATCGGGCCGGAGAACGGCAGGCCGGACAGCTTGGTCGACATCGAGGCGGCGTTGATCGCCACGACGTCGTAGGGGTGGGCCGGGTCGAGGGCGAGGATCGTCTCGACGACCTGGACCTCGTTGCGCAGGCCCTTGACGAAGCTGGGGCGCAGGGGCCGGTCGATCAGGCGGCAGGTGAGGATCGCGTCCTCGCTGGGGCGGCCCTCACGGCGGAAGAACGAGCCGGGGATGCGGCCCGCGGCGTACATCCGCTCCTCGACGTCGACGGTCAGCGGGAAGAAGTCGAACTGGTCCTTCGGCGTCTTGCCGGCGGTGGTCGCGGACAGCACGACGGTCTCGCCCAGCTGGGCGAGGGCCGAACCGGCGGCCTGACGCGCCAGGCGGCCCGTGGAGAACGTGATCTCCCGGGTGCCGAACGTGCCGTTGTCGATGACCGCGGTGCTGGAGTGCGTACCGAGAGTGCTCTGCTCGGTCATGTGGTGTGATGCTCCTTTGGGTTGTGGTGCGCCCAGGGCGGAGCCGTCTGCGGCCGGTCTTCGATCGAAGCTCACGGGGCTGATCTGCCCGGAAGCCACTACCGAGGACCGGTGCGCCGACACGCTCGGCGGGGCGACTGTTCCATACCAGTGTGTCACTACACGAAGGGGAGCGACGCTTGGACGCCGCTCCCCAACGCATCAGTCGTTATCGCCGCAGGCCGAGCCGCTCGATCAACGAGCGGTAGCGGGCGATGTCGCTGCGCTGCAGGTAGTTGAGCAGGCGACGGCGACGGCCGACCAGCAGCAGCAGGCCGCGCCGGCTGTGGTGGTCGTGCTTGTGCTTCTTGAGGTGTTCGGTGAGGTCCGCGATCCGCTTGGTCAGCATCGCGACCTGGACCTCCGGCGAGCCGGTGTCCCCTTCGACGGTCGCGTACTTACCGATGATCTCGGTCTTCTGCGCAGAGTCGAGCGCCATATTCTCCCTTAAAGGTTGGATCTTCCAAGGGCCGGCCCCGCGGCGTCGTGCAGGCAGCCTGGCCCCCGCCGGTCACCCGGCGTCGATACAAGGCTAACAGACGGGACGGTCCAGCACCCGTCTGGCCTGTGCGACGTCGTCGTGGATCTGCGTGACCAGCGGCTCGACCCCCGAGTAGGTGCGCTGCTCACGGAGGCGTTCGACGAAGTCGACGGCGATCCGCTCGCCGTAGATGTCGCCGGTGAAGTCGAGGATGAACGACTCGACCCGCCGCTCCTTGCCGGAGAACGTCGGGTTGGTGCCGACCGACACCGCCGCCGGGTACGCCACCCGGTCCCGGTCGCGGATGACCCACGCCGCATAGATGCCGTCCGCCGGGATCGCGGCGTTGGCCGAGGTCAGCAGGTTGGCCGTGGGGAAGCCCAGCTCGCGGCCGCGTTGGTCGCCGCGCACGACGACGCCCTCGACACGGTGCGGCCGGCCCAGCGCGCGGGCCGCGGCGACCACGTCACCGGCGTCGACGCAGGCCCTGATGTAGGTCGAGGAGAACACCGTGCCCTCGTCGGCGACCAGCGGCGCGCCCTCGACCCCGAAGCCGAACGTGCGACCGAGGCGGTGCAGCAGTTGCAGGTCACCGGCGGCCTTGTGGCCGAAGCGGAAGTTCTCCCCCACCACGACCAGCGCCGTGTGCAGGTGCTCGACGAGCGCGTCATGGACGAACGCCTCCGGCGACAGGCGCGAATACTCGACCGTGAACGGGATGACGCACAGCACGTCGACCCCGAGCGCCTCGATCAGCTCCGCCTTGCGCGACGGCTCGCTGAGCACCGCCGGGTGCGACCCTGGCCGCACCACCTCCGACGGGTGGGGGTCGAACGTCAGCACCACCGACTGCACGCCCAGCTCGCCGGCCCGCTTCACGACGTGCCCGATCACCTGCTGGTGACCGCGGTGCACGCCGTCGAAGACGCCGATCGTGGTGACCGCGCGGCCCCAGCCACCCGGCGCCGCCTGTGTTCCCCGCCACCGCTGCATGCGTCCGAGCCTAACTCTTGCAGTCATTGCGGCAGGTGTACGGGTGGCCGCCCGGCCCCCCGGTGCACGTCAGGGCACGAGCACGATCTCCGGTCGCGCCCGGCCGTCCTTCTCCCGGACGATCGCCAGGACCGTGCCGTCGGGGGCGAACACCGCGTAGGGCTCGGCGATGCCCACCGGGGCGAGCGAGCCGCCGTGCGACAGCGTCTTCGCCTCGACCTCGTCGGCGTCCCGGCGCGGGAAGCAGCGGTCGGCGGCGGCCGGCAGGGGCATCGTCACCGGGTCCTCCCGCTCGGCGAGCTCGTCCAGGGTCGCCGCCTCGGCGAGGGTGAACGCGCCGACTGCCGTGCGGCGCAGCGCGGTCAGGTGCCCGCCGACGCCGAGCGTGGCGCCCAGGTCCCTGGCGAGCGCGCGGATGTACGTACCGGACGAGCAGGCGACATCGACGTCGACGTCGACGCACCCCGTCGAGCGGCGCACGGCCAGCACGTCGAGGCGGGACACAGTGACGGGCCGGGGCTGCAGCGCGACCTCCTCGCCGGAGCGGACCCGGTGGTAGGAGCGGACCCCGTTGACCTTGATCGCCGACACCGCGCTCGGCACCTGCAGGATCTCCCCGCGCAGCGGCTCGAGCCCCGCGTGCACGTCGCCGTCGGTGACCGCGCTCGCGTCCACTGTGGACACGACCTCGCCCTCGGCGTCGTCGGTGACGGTCGCCTGCCCGAGCCGGATCGTCGCGCGGTACTCCTTGGTGCTGCCGATCACGTACGTGAGCAGGCGGGTCGCCTTCTCCACGCCGACGATGAGCACCCCGGTCGCCATCGGGTCGAGCGTGCCGCCGTGCCCGACCCGGCGGGTACGGGCCAGCCGCCGCATCCGCGCCACCACGTCGTGCGAGGTCATCCCGCCGGCCTTGTCGACGACCACGAGTCCGCCCGCCGTTGCTGCCTTCTGCGCCACAGCGGGACAGCCTAGTAGGTGCGTCAGCGCACGGCGCCGGTCACGGCCCAGCGGTCACCGGCGAGGCGCCACAACAGGCCGGCCAGGCGCAGGCCGATGAACAGGCACAGGGCGATCCACACGCCGCGCAGGCCGCCGTCGAGCAGGTACGCCAGCCAGATGCCGGGCAGGAAGCCGCCGAGGGCCGACAGGAGGGTCAGGTTGCGCAGGTACCGGATGTCGCCGGCGCCCAGGAAGACGCCGTCGAGGGCGAAGACGACGCCGGCGGCGGGCATCATGCCGGCGAAGAACCACCAGGCGGTCCTGGCCTCGGCGTACACCTGCGGATCCGCGCCGAACCAGGGGCGCACGGTGGCCAGGGCGGCCGCGACCAGGAACGCGAACACCACGCCGGAGATCAGGCCGGCGGTGGTGATCCGGCGGGCGAGCAGCTTCGCCTCGTCGGCGCGGTCGCCGCCGAGGGCCGCCCCGACCAGGGACTGCGCGGCGATCGCGACCGCGTCGAGGGCCAGGGCGGTGAAGAAGAACAGCTGGATCGCGATGAGGTGGGCGGCGAGGCTGGCGGTGCCGAAGCGGGCCGCGACCGCCGAGGCGGACAGGAAGCACGCCTGGAACGCGGCGCCGCGCAGCAGCAGGTCGCGGCCGAGGGTCAGCTGGTGGCGGATCACGTCGAGGTGCGGGCGCAGCGGGACGTGCTCGGACAGCAGCGCGCGGACGAAGAGCAGCCCGACGGCCGTCTGCGCGACGACGTTCGCGACGGCGGAGCCCTCCAGGCCGAGCCCGAGCGGGTAGACCAGCAGCGGGCAGAGCACCGCGGACAGCGCGTTGGCGCCGAGGACGTAGTACAGCGGCCGGCGGGTGTCCTGGACACCGCGCATCCAGCCGTTGCCGGCGGTGCCGAGCATCAGCCCGGGCGCGCCGAGCGCGGCGATGCGCAGCCAGGCGGCCGCGCCGTCGGCGACCGGGCCCGGCGACCCGGCGATGGCGCGGGTGAGCGGCCCGGCGGCCAGTTCGAGGGTCACCATGATGGCGACGCCGCCGGCGAGGGCCAGCCAGGACGCCTGGACGCCCTCCTGTACCGCGGCCTCGCGCTGGCCGGCGCCGAAGCGGCGCGCGGAGCGGCCGGTGGTGCCGTAGGCGAGCACGGTGCCGAGCCAGACGGCCAGCGCCATGATCTGCCCGCCGATCGCCAGCGAGCCGAGTTCCTCGCGGCCGAGGTGCCCGACGACCGCGGTGTCGACCAGCACGTAGAGCGGCTCGGCGGCCAGCACCACGAGCGCCGGCAGGGCGAGGGCGGCGACACGACGCATCACGGTCACCGCGACAGCGTAAGGAGTTGCCTCCCGTCGCGCTACTTACGGATGCGGGGTCAGCCCCGGCGGTCCATCGACATCTGCAGGGCGGCGCGGGCGCGCTCGCGCGTGTCGGGGGTCGACTCCTGCGGCTTGGGCTGGGGCTTCGGCTGCTCGGCCATGACGATCTCCTGACTGGTGACGCGGCTGATGACGCGATTGGTGTGTTGACGGTCCGATCGCAGAGGCGCCGGGGTCACCGGCGGCCACGCCAACGCACGACCAGGAGACCGACGATGGGTGGTGTCGGCCTGCAACGTGGATCGGTGGGTCTGTCGCATCTGATTCCTCGCTGACGGCGGCTGCTGTGTGACTGGGCCGTGGACGCCCGCCGCCGGGTTCCGCTGTAAGCGGTCAGGCCCGGGACGGGCAGCGAAGAATTCGTACGATGCGCATGGCGACTAAGCTATCGTTCAGTTCCACGATGTGCGACGCCATCCCGCGATCTGGACGGGTTTCCCGGCCGTTCCGCCTGTCGGATGGACGTCAGCGGGCCAGGAAGTGCCAGCCCAGCCACCACCAGAAACCGAACATCGCGATCCGCCCGACCGGCAGCGGGCCGACCCGGTAGCGCATGACGACGCCGCAGACCTCGCCGAGCGTCGGCACCCTGGAGCCCTCCCGCCGGGCCGCGACCTCGACCGCCGCGAAGAGCCCCAGCGTCACGATGAACGCGGCCGCGATGCCCGCCTGGACGAGGGTCATCGCCGCACCAGCGCCCAGAACACCCACAGCCAGCCGAAGTAGGCGGCGGCGCGAGCCGGGTAGTGCTCCAGCAGCGGGTCCGCGAGCCGGGACAGCGTCGGGTACTCCCGCGAGCCGATCAGGAACGTGACGCCCTCCACGACCGCGAACAGCCCGATCGGCAGCAGCCACCACGCCGAGGACCGGGACAGCCGCGCCGGGGCGGGGCGCTTCGGCACCGCGGCGGACATGCCGAGCCACAGCAGCGCGCCCCCGGCACCGAGGACGAGCAGGTTGGCCCGCAGGGAGAACGACGGCAGCGCCCCGCCCACGAGGGCGGTCAGGGCGAAGACCGGTGCCAGCACGACCGGACGGGCCCAGGCCCGGTCGACCTCCGCAACCAGCTCAGGTCGGTCCATGCATCGATTGTCGCCGCAGGAGCAGCCCGCGTGCCAGCGCTGACGGCCCTGGTTCAACCCTGATCTACGAGGACGACCCGGTCGTCGAGCGCGGCGCGGATCGAGTCCATGACGCCCTCGACGGTGCCGGTGGCGCTGAACCCGGCCGCGAAGCGGTGCCCGCCGCCGCCCAGCCCGACCGCGATGCGGCTGACGTCGACGGCGCCCTTGCTGCGCAGCGAGACCGACCACTCGTCCGGGCCGACGGGCTTCACCACGCACGCCACGTCGGCCTCCGCGACGCAGCGCACCGAGTCGATGAGCGCCTCGACCGCGGCCGCGGGCTGGCCGAACTCGGCGAGATCGTCGAGCGTCACGTAGGTCCACGCGAGGCCGATCCCGCCGGCGGGCTCGAGGGCGGTGCGCGCCAGGGCGACGCCGAAGAGGCGGACCGCGCCGTAGGGGCGGGTGTCGAACAGGCGGCGGGAGATGTCGCCGACGGGGATGCCGGTGGCGATGAGCCGGGCCGCGAGCTCGTGCACGGCCGGGGTGGTCGAGCCGTGCTTGAACGAGCCGGTGTCGGTGGCCAGGGCCACGTACAGGCACTCGGCGATCTCCGCGTCCAGCGCCACGCCCAGGCGGCTGAGCAGGCCCTCGGCCACGACCGACGTCGCGGCGGCGGTCGGGTCGATGAGGTTGATCGCGCCGAAGCCGGCGTTGGACGCGTGGTGGTCCAGCACAATGCCGACGGGCGTGGTGGCGAGCGTCGCGGCGAGCGGGCCGAGCCGCTCGACGCTGGCCGCGTCGAACACCAGCATCGCGTCGGGCAGGGCCACCCCGCCGGCGGGCACGAGCATCGAGACGCCCGGCAGCTGGTCGAACGGGGGCGGGACGGTCATCGGGCCCGGGAACGTCGCCTCGACCACAGCGACGGGGCGAAACGGCGCAGGCCGAGCCCGAAGCCGAGCATGCTGCCCAGGGCGTCGCCGTCGGGGTTGACGTGACAGGCGAGCAGCACACGGGCGCCCGGGGGCAGGCCGCGCAGCGCGGAGACTGCGGCGGCCCACTCCCCGGGCGACGGTTGCTCCTGGGTCACCTGCGGTCCCGGCCGACGACGACCTCGTCATCGGCGCCTTCGGCCCCCGCCAGGTCGTCGTTGCCGATCTCCAGGGCGTCCTCGAGCCGGTAGGGCTGGGCGTCGCCCGCGTAGTGCGCCCCGGCGGCCCGGCGCTGGACCTCCGCGTCGGCGTTGCGGGCGGTGGCCAGCAGGTCGTCGATGTGCTTCACGTGCTCGGTCACGTCGTCGTGCACGAACGTGAGGCTCGGTGAGTGGCGCAGCCCCAGGGCCTTGCCGACGGTGGAGCGCAGCAGCCCTTTGGCGCTCTCCAGCGCCGCCGCCGTGCCCGACTGCGCGGTCGCGTCACCGAGCACCGTGTAGAACACGGTCGCCTCGCGCAGATCAGCAGTGATCCGCGCGTCGGTGATCGTGATCATGCCCAGGCGAGGGTCCTTGACCTGCGTCCGCACCACCGATGCGACGAGCTCCTTCACGCGCTCCGCGTGCCGGCGCACCTTTGCCGGATCCGTCATCTCGAACACCTCCGCAGCCAAAACGATCTGACCAACGCTCTGACAGTACCCGCGACGCGACCCTGCGGCCGCTCACGGAACCGATGACTACTCGTCATCGTCACCGTGCAGCCTGCGCCGCACGGAGAGCAACTCGATCTCAGGCCGGCCGGCGACCGCCCGCTCGATGGTGTCCAGGACCTCCCGCACGTGGGCGGCCTCGGAGGCGACCACCGCCACCCCGACCTGGGCGCGTCCGTGCAGGTCGAGGGCGCCGACCTCGGCGACGGACACCTCGAACTTGCGCAGATACGCCACCAGCGGCCGTACATAGGCGCGCTTGGCCTTCAGCGAACGGGAATCACCGGGAAGAAGCATGTCGAAGACCGCGGTTCCGGTATACACGGCCCAAGATCCTATCGATTCTACGAGAGCCTGGCCACCAATAACGGTGCCGGTGCGACCGGCAGCGGCGCGGCGTCGCCGGTGATCGGGCGGGGGGTGCGCCGGGGCAGCACCGCACCGGCGCTGCCGCCGCGGCCCGGGTAGACATACCGCGTGCGCGGGTCGACCGCGTCGAGCGCGGCGACGACCGCCGGCAGCTGCCGGAAGCGGTCCCAGTCGCCGTCCCCGGCGAAGCCGAGCTCCAGCACGACGCCGAACGGCTCGGCCTGCCAGCTGAAGTCGTGGGCGCCGTGCGTCACGGCGGCCTCGAGCAGCGACCGGGACCAGGCGTCGCGCCACTGCCACGCCGGATGCTCCCCGTCGCGGACCTCGATCGACCACCAGACGAGGTTCATGACGCATCGACGGTACGCCCGGACCAACATCAAAGAAAGGGCCGCCGCGGACGTCCGCGGCGGCCCTTCTCAGCTCGGCGGCATCAGCCGCGCGGCTTCTCCCGCAGCTCCCAGGTCTCGATGACGTCACCGAGCTGGATGTCGTTGAAGTTGCCGAGCGTGATACCGCACTCGAAGCCCTCACGGACCTCGGTGGCGTCGTCCTTGAAGCGGCGCAGGCCCGCGATGGTGAGGTTGTCGGAGATGACAGCCCCGTCGCGGAGCAGGCGCGCCTTGCTGTTGCGCCGGATGAGCCCGGTGCGGACGATGCAGCCGGCGATGTTGCCGAAGCGCGACGAGCGGAAGACCTCGCGGATCTCCGCCGTGCCGAGCTCGACCTCCTCGTAGATCGGCTTGAGCATGCCCTTGAGCGCGGTCTCGATCTCCTCGATGGCCTGGTAGATGACGGTGTAGTACCGGATCTCCACGCCCTCGCGGTCGGCCAGCTCGCGGATGCGACCCTCGGCCCGCACGTTGAACCCGATGACGATCGCGTCGGACGCGCTCGCCAGGTTGACGTCGTCCTGGGTGACGGCGCCCACGCCCCGGTGGATGATCCGGAGCTGGACCTCGTCGGCGACGACGATCTTGACCAGTGCGTCCTCGAGCGCCTCGACCGAACCCGAACCGTCACCCTTGAGGATGAGGTTGAGCGTGGTCTTCTCGCCCTCCTTGAGCTGGTCGAACAGGTTCTCGAGGGTGACCCGGCCGGTCCGCGAGGCCATCTCGGCCGCACGGCGGCGGGCCTGCCGCTGCTCGGCGATCTGGCGCGCGGTGCGGTCGTCGTCGGCGGCGAGGAACGTGTCGCCGGCGCCGGGCACCGAGGTCAGACCGAGCACCAGGACCGGACGGGCCGGACCGGCGGACGGCACGGGCTTGCCGTTCTCGTCGAGCATCGCCCGGACGCGCCCGTATGCCCGGCCGGCGACGATCGAGTCACCGACGTTGAGCGTGCCCTTCTCCACCAGCACGGTGGCGACCGGGCCACGACCGCGGTCGAGGTGCGACTCGATCGCGATACCCTGCGCCGGACCGTCGATCGGCGCCCGCAGGTCGAGCGCGGCGTCGGCGGTGAGCAGCACGGCCTCGAGGAGACCCTCGATGTTGATGCGGCTCTTCGCGGAGATGTCGACGAACATGGTCTCGCCGCCGTACTCCTCGGCGACCAGCCCGTACTGCGTCAGCTCCTGGCGGACCTTCGCCGGGTTGGCGTTCTCCTTGTCGATCTTGTTAACCGCGACCACGATCGGCACCTCGGCCGCCTGGGCGTGGTTCAACGCCTCGATCGTCTGAGGCATGACGCCGTCGTCGGCCGCGACCACCAGGACCACGATGTCCGTGGCCTGCGCACCACGGGCACGCATGGCGGTGAACGCCTCGTGACCCGGGGTGTCGATGAAGGTGATCGCGCGGTCCTCGCCGTCCTCGCCGTGCGGCACGTGCACCTGGTAGGCACCGATGTGCTGGGTGATGCCACCGGCCTCGCCGGCCACGACGTTGGTGGAGCGGATCGCGTCGAGCAGCTTCGTCTTACCGTGGTCGACGTGACCCATGACGGTCACCACCGGCGGCCGGATGACCAGGCGCTCCTCGTCGACGTCGGCGTCGAGGTCGATGTCGAAGCGCGCGAGCAGCTCGCGGTCCTCGTCCTCGGGGCTGACGATGCTGACGACGAAGCCCAGGTGCTCACCGAGCAGCTCCAAGGTCTCGTTGGTGCACGACTGGGTCGCGGTCACCATCTCGCCCAGGTTGAACATCTCCTGGACGAGCGAGCCCGGGTTGGCGTTGATCCGGTCCGCGAAGTCCGACAGCGAGGCACCCTGCGGCAGCCGGATCGTCTGACCCTGACCCCGGGGAGCGCCCGAGCCCATCGTCGGCGCGGACAGGTTGTCGAACTCTTGTCTGCGCTGCTTCTTGGACTTGCGGCCACGCGTCGGCCGGCCGCCGGGACGCCCGAAGGCACCCGCCGCACCGCCGCCGCGACCACGGCCACCGGCACCGCCGCCACCGGGACGACCGGCACCGCCGACGCCCGCGCCGGGCGCGCCGCCGCCACCACCGGGACCGCCGCGGAAACCGCCGCCGCCACCGGCACCGGCGCCGCCGCCGGGACGGAAGCCACCACCGCCGCCGCCGCCGGGACCGCCGCGGAAGCCACCGCCGCCGCCACCAGGACCGCCGGGACGACCGGCACCGCCGGCGCCGCCGGGACCGCCGCGGAAGCCACCACCGGCGCCGCCACCCGGGCGACCCGGACGGTCACCGGGGCCACCGGCCGGGCGACCCGGACGCTGGCTCGGCATCTGCGACGGGTTCGGCCGGGGGCCGCCCATCGAGGCGGGGTTGGGCCGCGGAGGCATCGCGGACGGGTTCGGCCGCGGGATGTTGCCGGCGGGCGACGGACGCGCGGGGGCGCCGCCGGACACGCCGAACGGGTTGTTGCCCGGGGAACGGGCCGGCGGACGGGCGCCGCCGGGACGTGGCCCCTGGCCGGGACGCGGGGCACCGGGGGTCGGCGCGGCACCCGGCTGGGGTGCCGGCGCGGCCGGGCCGGGACGCGGGCCGGGCGAGGGAACGCCACCGCTGGGCGGCGGCGTGGACTCACGCCGGGTGGTCTCCCGCTGGCGGGCCTCCTTGGCGGCCTTCATGGCCGCTTCCTGGTCCGCCTTCAGCGCGGCGGCACGCTGCTCGGCGGCCGCCACCTCGATGTCGTGCGCACTCGTCGGCTTGACCACGGGCGCCGGGCGCGGCGGGCCGGGCACGGGGCCTCGCCCGCCACCGGGTCCACCGCCCGCGGGCGGCTGCGGCCGCTTCGGGGGCGCGAAGGGCTTGGCTGCCGGGACGGCCGGGTTCGGACGCGGTGCCGAGGGCACCGGCGCGGCCGAAGGAGCCGACGATGCCGGCGCAGGAGACGCCGAGGGCGCTGGTGCGGACCCTCCGGATTCGAAGCTCGCTCGCAGCCGGCGCGCCACGGGCGCCTCTACCGTGCTGGATGCGGACTTCACGTACTCGCCAAGCTCCTGCAGCTTCGCGAGCACGGTCTTACTCTCGACCCCGAGCTCTTTTGCCAGCTCGTGTACGCGGGCCTTGCCTGCCACTACACTCCTCACCTCGAGGCCGGGCGGCATAGGTCCGCGCCGACCTCACTCGTGCACTTGAAGCCTGGTCATCTCAGGGACTTCATCGTGTGCTCATGTCCGTCGTCCTACCTTGCGTGTCCGGGTGGGGCATCTCGCGCCCACCATCGGCGGTTCCGATCACTGCGATTGCTCCGCTGCCGCCAGGGCGACCGCTTCTGCCAGCGGACCGGTGTCCAGGACTCCGGCGATACGTAAGGCTCGCCCGAAGGCTCGCCGACGTTCCGCTAGCGCCAGGCAAGCCGGATCAGGATGCAGGTGCGCTCCCCGACCCGGCCGTCTGCGGGCCGGATCGGGGACAGCCCTGAACTGGTCAGGGCCAGACTCGATCGCGACAAACCGCAGCAATTCGGAGGATGACGCACGCTTCCGGCAACCAACACAGGTGCGGACCGGGGGCATGCGACGTACCGACAAGAAGTCTACCCTGCGCTTTCGGCTTGTGCCGCGCCCGGTCCCGTGACGTGATCGACGTTGCCCCCCGAAGCGTTGTCCGGGCGGATGTCGATGCGCCATCCGGTGAGCCGCGCGGCGAGCCGCGCGTTCTGGCCCTCACGGCCGATGGCCAGGGAAAGTTGGAAGTCCGGGACGGTCACCCGGGCCGCCCGGTTGCCCGCGTCGACGACCTCGACATTGAGCGCCTTGGCCGGCGAGAGCGCGTTGCCGACGAACTGGGCCGGGTCGTCCGACCAGTCGATAATGTCGATCTTCTCACCGTGCAGCTCGCTCATGACCGCCCGGACCCGCTGGCCCATCGGCCCGATGCAGGCACCCTTGGCGTTCACCCCGGCGACGGTGGTGCGCACCGCGATCTTGGTGCGGTGGCCGGCCTCGCGGGCGATCGCGGCGATTTCGACGGTGCCGTCGGCGATCTCCGGCACCTCGAGCGCGAAGAGGCGCTTCACCAGGTTCGGGTGGGATCGCGACAGCGTCACCTGCGGGCCGCGGAAGCCCTTCACCACGTGCACGACGATGCACTTGATGCGCTGACCGTGCTCGTACCGCTCGCCCGGCACCTGCTCGGCGGCCGGCAGCAGCCCTTCGATCTTGCCGAGGTCGATCGAGACGATGCCCTTCTCGGTCCTCGCGTCGTGCGCCTGGATCACGCCGGTGACCAGGTCGCCGTCCCGGCCGACGTACTCGCCGAAGTGCGCCTCGTCCGTCGCCTCGCGCAGCCGCTGCAGGATGACCTGCTTGGCGGTCATCGCCGCGATCCGGCCGAAGTCGTGGGGGGTGTCCTCGTACTCCCGCACGATCGTGCCGTTGTCGTCGAGGTCCTGGGCGAGCACCGACGCCGCGCCGGTCCTGCGGTCGATCTCGACGCGGGCGTGCGGGTTGGCCCCCTCGGTGTGCCGGTACGCGGTCAGCAACGCGGTCTCGATCGCCGCGAGGATGGTCTCGAACGGGATCTCCCGCTCACGCTCCAGCGCGCGGAGCGCCGCCAGGTCGATGTTCACGCCTCGTCCTCCCCTTCCTCGTCGTCGTCGTCATCGAGGTCGTCGTCTTCATCTTCGTCAAGGTCGTCGGGCAGCTCGGCGAGCCGCTTCATCTCGACCTGTACCCGCCCGGGGCCCAGGTCCTCGAACGCGATCGTGCGAGCGGTGCCCTCCACGTCCAGGGTCACCCCGGTCCCGGTCACCGCCGTCACCCTGCCGGTCACCGGTTTGCCGGTGACGTCCACCTGCACCAGGCGGGTCCGGTTGCGCCGCCAGTGCCGGGGCTCGGTGAGCGGCCGGTCGACCCCGCGGGAGCCGACCTCCAGCTCGTACTCCCCCGCGATCAGCTCGTCGCCGGACGCCTCGGCCTCGTCCAGCGCGGCCGACACCGCCCGGGACACCTCGGCGACCGCGTCCAGGTCGACGCCGTTGTCGCTGTCGACCGCCACCCGCAGCAGGTGACGCCGCCCGACCCGGCTGACCTCGAGGTCCTCCAGGTCGTAGCCGGCGGCCACGACGACGGGCTCGACGACCTTCCGCAGCCGCTCGCGGTGCGCACCGGCGTCGCGGGCTCCAGCATCCCGCGAACCGCCGGCGCGGCGATCCCGCTGCTGAGCCATGATCGACACCTCTTTCTGCACCACCCGGCGGGCGCACGGCTCGACGCCGCCTGCGACGGCATGCGCGGGCGGCTCTCCGCAGAGCGTAACGCGCGGTGACCTCCGGCGTTCCGGCGGCGCTCCCACCGGGTGCCTACCGGCAATGCGAAGGTGGGTCGTGCGCACCGGAAAGGGCCCGGATAGTGTTCACTGTGCCCGTGTCCTCCCGTAGAGCCGTCCTCGCCGCCGCAGCCGCGGCAATGACGACCCTCACCGCCTGCGACGTGCCGAAGCGCGCGGCGGTCACCTGGCACCCGGCGCCCGACGTGCTCCTGCCGCTGCTGTCGCGCACCGTCGCGCTGCGGGACCGCTACGCCGAGGTGCTCACCGCGTTCCCCGCCCTGCAGGACCGCCTCGGCCCGCTCAAGGACAACCACGCCGCCCACGTCGTGGCCCTGGCCCGCGAGGTCGGGCTCGACGAGCACGGCCCGATGCCCGCGCAGAGCGCCTCCGCGGGCCCGGTCGTGCAGGACCAGGCGGCCGCGGTGAAGGAGCTCGCCGGCCTGGAGAAGGCGGGCCAGGAGGACGCGACCGGCGCCTGCCTGGCCGCGCCGGCGTACCGCGCGGCCCTGCTCGGCTCGATCGCCGCCTGCCGCGCCGCCCACCTGGAGGTGCTCACATGATCGCTACCCCGGCGGTCCGGCCGTCGCCTCCGCTCCGCGGGGGCGACGCAGCGGAGCTCACGTCGGGGGTGCCCGCATGACGACGCCCGCCGACGAGCGGCTGATCGCCGCGCTGCAGGCCGAGCACGCCGCGATCTACGCCTACGGCGCGGCCGGCGCCAAGCTCGACGGCGGCACCGTCGGCCTGGCCCGCGCCGCCGAGGCGGCCCACCGGACCCGCCGCGACGCCCTCGTGGTCCGGCTGTCCGGCGCCGGGGTCACGACGCCGCCCGCGGCGCCCGCGTACGCGCTGCCGTTCGCCGTCACCGACCGGGCCTCGGCCCTGAAGCTGCTCGCCATGGTGGAGGACCGCACCGCCGCGCAGTGGCGCCTGGCCCTGCCCCCGACCGCCGGCGAGGTGCGCAAGCTCGCCCTCGACGCACTCGTCGACTGCGCCGCGCGCGGCGCCGCCCTGCGCCGGGCCGCCGGCACGACGCCGGTGACCAGCGCGTTCCCCGGGAAGGTCTAGATGCTCGGCAGGATCCTGAAGCGGCTCGGGCACCGGCCGTGGTTCGCCGCGGCGGCCCGGCGGGTGGTGCGCCTCGACCGGTGGCTGCAGCGCCGCTCCAAGGGGCGGATCGTGCCGATCAACGCCGCCGGCGTCAACACGCTGCTGCTCACCACCACCGGGCGCAGGTCCGGGCAGCCCCGCTCGCAGCCGCTGCTGTTCGTCCGCGACGGCGAGGACTTCATCGTGATCGGCTCCAACTGGGGCCAGGCGCACCACCCGGCGTGGACCGCCAACCTGCTGGCCGACCCCCGCTGCTCGATCACCTGGAAGAACCGGGAGCTGCCGGCCACCGCCGAGCTGGTCTGCGACGGCGAGCGGGCCCGCCTGCTGGAGGTGCTGACCACGAGCTGGCCGGCGTACCGCACGTACCAGGAGCGGGCCGCGGGGCGAGAAATCCGGATATTCCGCCTGCGCGGGATCTGAAACCTCCAGTACTCCCGAAAGCGTGCCATCGCAAGGGCGCGAGACCCCATGGACGTGTCCGCTCCGCGACGATCGTTGCATCACGCCACGAGCGTCCGAACGAGAGGAGACCGACATGCGCCGCACCGCTTGGGCCGGTCCGACGATGCAGCCGCGTCGTTAAACGACACCCGTCTCGTGAGCCCTGCCGTCCGGGAAGACCACCACCTTCCCGGACGGGCCAGGTCACTCACACCCCGATGAGCCGACCGACCAGATACGTCGCCCCGGCCGCCGCCGCACCGAGCAGCAGCTGCCGCAGACCGGAGGCCCACCAGGGCCGCCGGGTGTACCGGGCGATCAACGCCCCCGCGACGAACAGCCCCGCACCGCCCGCGGCCAGCGCCGGCCACAGGGTGGTGGCGCCGAGCAGATACGGCATCAGGGGCACCAGCGCACCGATCGAGAAGCACACGAACGACGACCCGGCCGCGACCCACGGGCTGGGCGCGTCGTCCGGGTCGACGCCGAGCTCCTCCTGCGCGTGGACCCGGACCGCCTCGTCGATGTCCTGCCCCAGCGTCGAGGCGACCTGCATCGCCAGGTCCTCGGGCAGCCCGCGGGCCTGCCAGATCCGGGCGAGCTCCGCGGCCTCCTCCTGCGGGAAGCGGGTCAGCTCCCGGCGCTCCTTCGCGACCTCCGCGGCGATCTGCTCGTTCTGCGCGCGGACGCTCGTGAACTCGCCCAGCCCCATCGAGATCGCCCCGGCGACCAGCCCGGCCGTGCCGGTGAGCACGATCGTGCGCGGCGAGATCCCGCCGCCGCCGACCCCGGCGATCAGCGCGATGTTGGTGACGAGCCCGTCCATGGCGCCGAACACGGCGGCCCGCAGCCACCCACCCGACACGTCGGCATGATGATGCGCGTCCTCGGCGGCGGGGTGCGTCATGCCGCCACCGGGCCCGGTGCGCTCACGGGGCCGGTCACGGCAGGGTCAGGATCTCGTAGCCGTCATCGGTCACCACGATGGTGTGCTCGAACTGCGCCGTCCACTTGCGGTCCTTGGTGACGACCGTCCAGCCGTCCTTCCAGATGTTGTACTCGTGCGTGCCGTGCGTGATCATCGGCTCGATCGTGAACGTCATGCCGGGCTCCATGATCGTGGTGAGCCGCGGGTTGTCGTAGTGCGGCACGTAGAGCCCGGTGTGGAACACCTCGTTGATGCCGTGCCCGGTGAAGTCGCGCACCACGCCGTAGCCGAAACGTTTCGCATACGCCTCGATGACCCGCCCGATCGCGTTGAGCGGCCGCCCCGGCGCGACGGCGCGGATGCCCCGCATCATCGCCTCGCGGGTCCGCTCGACCAGCAGCCGGTCCTCCTCGGCGACGTCACCGACGCAGAAGGTCTGGTTGGTGTCGCCGTGCACCCCGCCGATGAACGCGGTCACGTCGACGTTGAGGATGTCGCCGTCCTCGATCACCGTCGAGTCGGGGATGCCGTGGCAGATCACCTCGTTGAGCGAGGTGCAGCACGACTTCGGGAACCCCTTGTAGCCCAGCGTCGAGGGGTAGGCGCCGTGGTCGCACAGGAACTCGTGCACGACCCGGTCGATCTCGTCCGTGGTCACGCCCGGCTTGGCGTGCTCGCCGGCCAGCACCGTCGCCTGCGCCGCGAGCCGGCTCGCGACCCGCATCCGATCGATGATCTCCGGCGTCTGCACGTCGGACCCGCGATGCTTGCTCGGCCCGCGTTTGCCCACGTATTCGGGGCGCGGGATGGAGGCTGGAACCTGGCGCCAGGGGGTTTGCGTGCCGGGGGCTAGCGGAGCGCGGACCGTCATGCCGAAAAGCCTAACGCGCATCAACCCGGCGTGGTCTGGGTAACCCCTGGGCATGATCGACGACGACCGCGTCACCAGCCGCGCCGAGGAGCTCCTGCCCGAGGAACTGGCCGCCGGCAGCGAGGACCCGCAGGCCCAGGCGGAGGCGCTCCTGCAGGACTCCGACGACCGCGAGCACTACCGCGAGTCGTCCCCCGATCTGCGCATCGACCACCGCACCTCAGCCGAGTCCGCCGCCACCGGCGAGTAGCTCCTCCAGCGGGACCTCGCGAAGGGGCACATATCGGTCCGCCCGCAGGGCGTTGACGCTGACCACTCCTCGGTCGACGATCCAGTAGTTCGGGATGCCGGCCCGTGCATAGACATGCGGCTTGACGAGCCGGTCCTCATCCGCGGAGGCCGGCTCGACGACTTCGACCACCATGTCCACCTTTTCAGGCTCCTGCAGCAGCGCATCCTGGTCGAATGCGACACCCGCGCGGAGGACAACCACGTCTGGGATGCGGTAACTGCGTTCACCCAGGCGGATCCCGATGCCGGGAAGCGCTGCGCGACCAAGTTGCCGGAAATGTCTCGTCACGGTGGTGGCCGTTTTCTGGCGCCACCAGAAGTGCGGCGGCGGAATCCGCAATGTTCCCTCATGTAATTCGACCGGGACCTCCCCGGTGCGCTTGAGGGACAGCACCGTCTCCACGGTCAGATCCCCGGACGGGACGACGATCCACATACGACGATCGTAGCGCCTTATGGCCGTATGGCCACAGAGGAGCGGCGGGCGCGGGCGGCCTCGATGAAGGCGGCGAAGACGCGGAAGTCCGTGGTGTCCTCGGGGTGCCACTGCACGCCCAGGGCGAAGGACTTCGACGGGTCCTCGACGACCTCGACGAGGTTGTCGTCGGGACACCAGCCGGTCGGCACGAGCGAGCCCGGGTCCGCACACCCCTGGTGGTGAAACGAGTTGACCGTGACCGCGGGGCCGAGGATCTTGGCGGCGAGGGTGCCGGCGGTCAGGACGACCGGGTGCTCGCCGAACTTCGGGCCGCTGACCGGCCGGTGGTCGTTGTGGCCCAGGACGTCGGGCAGGTGCTGGTGCAGCCGGCCGCCGTAGGCGACGCACATGAGCTGCATGCCCCGGCAGATGCCCAGCACCGGCAGGTCCTGGGCGAGGGCGGCGCGCATGAGCAGCAGCTCGGCGGCGTCGCGCTCGGGCTTGACCTTCGTGGTGGCGTGGGGCGGCTCACCGTACAGGTCGGGGTTCACGTCGGAGCCGCCGGTGAACATGATCCCGTCGAGCCCGTCCAGGACGTCGATGTCGGGGTCGTCGGGGGTCACGAGGACCGCCCGGCCGCCGGAGGCGTGCACCGCGTGCACGTAGGACAGCGGGAGCACGGCCGAGAAGGTGTCGTTGAGCCCGAAGCGGGTCTCCTCGGCGTAGGTGGTCAGGCCGATCACCGGTCGCGACATGTCATCAACCTAGTCCCACGGGTGCGAGGTCGTGCAGGATCTCCAGCGCCCTGTCCCGGGCGGCGGCGGGCTCCAGGCCGGCCAGCGGATCCCAGTTGAGGTCGTAGAAGACCTCGGTGACGCCCTGCGTGGCGAGCCAGGCGGTGCCCTCGCGGATCTGCTCGTAGCTGCCGGCCAGCGGCGGGCGGCCGTCGGCGGGCAGCTCCGCGCCGGTGAGCTTGAGCACACCCCGGCAGACGATGCGCGGCTCGGGGCGGCCGGAGGACTCGGCGCCCTGCCGTACCAGCGCGATGTCGGCGGCGATGCCGGACAGGTCGGTCGCGGACCGGCTGACCCAGCCGTCGCCGATCTCGCCCGCCCGGCGGATCGCGGCCGGGACGGCCCCGCCGAGCAGGATCGGCACGCCGGGGCGCTGCACGGGCCGGGGCTCCATGCGGCTCGGCGGCACGGTGTAGAACTCGCCGTCGAAGGAGGCCTCACCGGACCACAGCGCCCGCAGCACCGCCACGTATTCGCGGGTCCGCCGGGCCCGGTGGGCGCTCGAGGCGCCGGTCGCGGTGAACTCGTCCGGCGACCAGCCGCCGCCGAGGCCGAGGTCGACCCGGCCGTCGCTGAGCACGTCGAGGGTCGAGATCTGCTTGGCGAGCACCACCGGCGACACGAACGGCAGGTTGATCACGGCGACGCCGAGCCGGATGCGGCTGGTGCGGGCGGCCGTGAAGGCCAGCGCGACGATCGGGTCGAGGACGCTGCGGTACACCGGAGCGTCGGCGGACAGCAGCCGCTGGAAGGTCCACAGCGAGTCGTAGCCGAGCCGCTCCGCCTCGGCGGCGACCTCCGCGAGGATGTCCGGTGCGGCCCACGACCCTGACACCGGCAGTCCGAAACCGACGCGCATGCGCCCAACCTACCCAGGAATCGCCCGCACGAGCGCGGCGAACGGCCGGACGTCCGCGGCTTCCTCCGGATGCCACTGCACGCCGAGCACGAAGCGGCGCGCCGGGAGCTCGACGGCCTCGATGACGTCGTCGTCGGCCCAGCCGGTCACGGTCAGGGTGCCCGGGTCGTCGACGGCCTGGTGGTGGTACGAGTTGACCTCCGCCACCGCGCCGAAGATCTCGGCGGCCCGGGAGCCGGGCGCGAAGCGGGCCGGGTGGGCGCCGTAGACGCCGGGCGCCGGCTGGTGCCGCTCGTTGCCCAGCACGTCGGGCAGGTGCTGGATGAGCGTGCCGCCGCAGGCCACGGCGAGCAGCTCCATGCCGCGGCAGACGCCCAGCACCGGCAGGTCGGCGTCCAGCGCGGCGGCGAGCACGGCGAGCTCGCCGCTGTCGCGGTCCGGCCGGGTCTTCGTCAGCGGGTGGGCCGGCGCGCCGTAGTGCGCCGGCTCGATGTCCGCGCCGCCGGCCAGGACCAGCCCGTCGAGGCGGCGGATCAGGTCGGCGGCGTCGTCCGGGGACGGGGGCAGCACGACCGGCAGAGCACCCGCCTCCCGCACCATCCGCACGTACCCCGCGGGGACGAGCACGGCCCGGGTGTCCCAGACACCCCAGCGGGCCGGCTCGACGTACGCGGTGATGCCGACGACGGGGGTCACAGCGGGGTGACGTACGCGCCGGTGATGCCGCCGTCGACGACGAACGTGGAGGCGGTGATGAACGAGGCGTCGTCGCTGGCGAGGAACGCGACCGCGCCGGCGATCTCCTCGGGCTCGCCGAAGCGGCCCATCGGCACGTGCACGAGGCGCCGCGCGGCCCGCTCCGGGTCCTTGGCGAACAGCTCCATGAGCAGCGGGGTGGCGATCGGCCCGGGGCACAGCGCGTTGACCCGGATGCCCTCGCGGGCGAACTGGACGCCGAGCTCGCGGGTCATGGACAGCACGGCGCCCTTGCTCGCGGTGTAGGCGATCTGCGAGGTGGCCGCGCCCAGCAGCGCCACGAAGCTCGCGGTGTTGATGATCGAACCCTTGCCCTGCGCGCGCATATGCGGGATGGCGTACTTGCAGCAGAAGTAGACGCTGGTCGTGTTGACCTTCAGCACCCGCTCCCAGGCCTCCAGCCCGGTGTCGAGGATCGAGTCGTCGTCGGGCGGGGAGATGCCGGCGTTGTTGAACGCGATGTCGAGCCGGCCGTACCGCTCGGCGACGCCGTCGAAGAGCGCCTTGACGGCCTGCTCGTCGGCGACGTCGGCGGCCACGAACTCGCCGCCCACCTCCTCGGCGGCGGCCCTGCCCGCGTCGGGGTTGAGGTCGACCGCGACGACCTTCGCGCCCTCGGACGCGAAGCGGCGCGCCGTGGCGAGCCCGATGCCGCTGCCGGCGCCGGTGATGACCGCGACCCGGTCCTGGAGACGAGCCTGCACTTAGACCTCCGTGCTGAAGAAGACGTTCTTGACTTCGCTGAACGCGGCGAGCGCGTCCGGGCCGAGCTCACGGCCGAGGCCGGACTGCTTCACGCCGCCGAAGGGCGTCCAGTACCGCACCGAGGAGTTGGAGTTGACGCTGAGGTTGCCGGCCTCGACGCCCCGGGCGACACGGATGCCGCGGCCGAGGTCGCCGGTCCAGATGGAGCCGGACAGTCCGTATTCGGTGTCGTTGGCGAGGCGGATCGCGTCGGCCTCGTCGTCGAAGCGCAGCACCGACAGCACCGGGCCGAAGATCTCCTCGCGCCAGTGCCGGTCCTGGACCGATGACGCCTCGATCACGGTCGGCGCCATCCAGTAGCCGGGGCCGTCGGGCGCGGAGCCGGTGAACGCCACGTCCTGCACGTAGGACCGCACGGACGCCAGCTGCCCTTCGCTGATCAAAGGCCCCATCTGTGCGGTCTCC
The DNA here is from genome assembly GCF_040654515.1 of Dactylosporangium sp. NPDC050688. Taxonomy (NCBI): domain Bacteria; kingdom Bacillati; phylum Actinomycetota; class Actinomycetes; order Micromonosporales; family Micromonosporaceae; genus Dactylosporangium; species Dactylosporangium sp. NPDC050688. Next base: position 165,750 of record NZ_JBFAIC010000001.1, on the reverse strand, counting down.
AGGGCCGGGTCCTCGCAGCGGAACGCCTTGACCGACTCCTCCAGCAGGCCCATGAACCTGTCGTACACGCTGGACTGGACCAGCAGGCGGGACCGGGCGCAGCAGTCCTGGCCGGCGTTGTCGAAGACCGCGCCGGGCGCGCCCGCGGCGGCCTTGGCCAGGTCGGCGTCGGCGAAGACGATGTTGGCGCTCTTGCCGCCGAGCTCGAGGGTCACCCGCTTCACCTGCTCGGCGCAGCCGGCCATGATGCGCTTGCCGACCTCGGTGGAGCCGGTGAAGCAGACCTTGCGCACGAGCGGGTGGGTGACGAAGCGCTCGCCGACGACGGAGCCCTTGCCCGGCAGCACCGTGAACACGCCCTCGGGCAGCCCGGCGTCCAGCGCCAGCTCGGCCAGGCGGATGGCGGTCAGCGGGGTGAGCTCGGCGGGCTTGAGGACCACGGTGTTACCGGCGGCGAGCGCCGGGGCGAAGCCCCAGCCGGCGATCGGCATCGGGAAGTTCCACGGCACGATGACGCCGACGACGCCCAGCGGCTCGTAGAACGTGACGTCCATGCCGCCGGCGACGGGGATCTGCCGGCCGCTGAGCCGCTCGGGCGCCCCGGCGTAGTAGTTGAGCACGTCGCGGACGTTGCCGGCTTCCCACCGCGCGTTGCCGATGGTGTGCCCGGAGTTGCGGACCTCCAGCTGCGCGAGCTCCTCGTTGTGCTCGTCGACGAGCGCGGCGAAGCGGCGCAGCAGCCGGGCCCGGTCGCCGGGGGCCACGGCCCGCCAGGACCGGAACGCCTCGTGTGCCCGCGCGATCGCCGCGTCGGTCTCTTCCAGGCCCGTGGCGGGCACCGACGCGATGACCTGTCCGGTCACCGGCGAGATGACGTCATGCATGTGGTTCTACAGCCTTTCGAAGCCGCGCTGGAGTTCCCAGTCCGTAACCGCCGCGTCAAACGCTGCCAGCTCGACCCGGGCGTTGTTGGCGTAATGGGCGACGACGTCCTCGCCGAACGCGGCGCGGGCCAGGCCGCTTCCCTCCCAGAGGGTGAGCGCCTCGCGCAGGGTGGAGGGCACCCGCGGCGCGGTGCCGTCCTGGTAGGCGTTGCCGGTGAAGATGTCCTCCAGCGGCAGCTCGTTGCGGATGCCGTGCAGCGCGCCGGCGGTCATCGCGGCGATCGCCAGGTAGGGGTTGACGTCGGCGCCGGGGACCCGGTTCTCGACCCGCAGCGACGCGCCGTGGCCGACGACGCGCAGGGCGCACGTGCGGTTGTCGTTGCCCCAGCGCACGGCGGTCGGCGCGAACGAGCCGGGCTGGTAGCGCTTGTAGGAGTTGATGTTCGGCGCGTACATGAGGGTGAACTCGCGCATGGTGGCCAGCAGGCCGGCCATCGCGTGGTGGAAGGTGGGTTCGTCGACCCGCTGCCCGTCCCTTCTCAGGGAGAAGTGGATGTGGCAGGAGTTGCCCTCGCGCGCGTTCGGCTTGGCCATGAACGTGATGGACACGCCCTCCAACGCCGCGATCTCCTTGGCGCCGTTCTTGTACAGCACGTGCCCGTCGGCGTTGCGCAGAGCCTCGTCGTAGCGGAACGCGATCTCGTGCTGGCCGAGGTTGCACTCGCCCTTCGCACTCTCGGGGACGAGGCCGGCGCCGGCCATGTCGTTGCGGATGCGGCGCAGCAGCGGCTCGATCCGGGCGGTCTGCAGCAGCGAGTAGTCGGCGTTGAACACGTTGGCGGGGGTGAGGTCGCGGTACCCCTTGGCGTACGCCTCCTCGTAGGAGTCGCGGTACGCGACGAACTCCAGCTCGGTGCCGGTGTAGGCGGTGTACCCGGCCTCGGCCAGCCCGGCCAGCTGGGCCTGCAGGATCTGCCGCGGGGAGGCGGCGACGGGCCGCTCGCCGTCGAGCCAGCGCAGGTCCGCCAGGACGAGCGCGGTGCCGGGCTGCCACGGGATGCGCCGCAGGGTGCTGAAGTCGGGGATCATCGCGAAGTCGCCGTAGCCGCTGGACCAGGACGACATCGCGTAGCCGTCGACGGTGTTCATGTCGACGTCCACGGCGAGCAGGTAGTTGCAGCCCTCCGTGCCGTGCGCGACGACCTCCGCCAGGAAGTGCTGGGCGTGGAACCGCTTGCCCTGCAGCCGGCCCTGCATGTCGGTGATCGCCACGACGACGGTGTCGATCTCGCGTTCGGCCACGGCGACGCGCAGCTGCTCGAGCGTCAGCATCGATGCACCCCTAAAGGTCTAGAAACAAACCATAAACTCAACCGAGCAGGCCGCGCAACAGGGCCGCGGTCGCGTCGCAGTGCTCTTCCATCCCGGTGCGCGCCACCACCGGGTCGCCGGCGAGGATCGCCTCGACGACCCGCTCGTGCTGGGCGTCGGAGTGGTCCAGGTTGCGGCGCAGCACCGGGATCGCGGCGAGCAGCCGGTCCAGGCGCAGCTGCACGTCGGCGATCGAGGCGGCCACCGACGTCGAGCCGCTCGCCGCGGCGATCGCCAGGTGCAGCCGGGAGTCGTTGACCCGCCGGGTCCGCGGGTCCCTGGTCCGGGCCGCGGCCAGGCAGGCGACCAGGTGCGCGCGGTCGGCGGCGGACAGGGCGCGGGTCGCGGCCAGCGCGGCGGCGCCGGGCTCCAGGACCCGCCGGAAGTCGAGAGCGTCGTGCAGCGCGTCGCCCATCTCGCGGGCCAGCGCGGCGGCGTCCTGCTCGGCCGCGTCGGCGTGCGATTCGCCGGTGGAGCGCACCACGAACGTGCCGCCGGAGCGCCCGCGCCGCGACTCGAGGAAGCCGGCCTCCCGCAGCGCGGCGATGGCCTCGCGCAGCGTCACCCGGCTCACCTGGAGGCGCTCGGCCAGCTCCCGCTCCGGGGGAAGGCGCTCGCCGACCGGGACCAGACCCAGCCGGATCGCCTGGGCCAGCCGCGCCACGGTGATCTCGAAGGCGTTGCCGCCCCGCACCGGTCGCCACATCGGCACACCCGACAGGGGCTCAGTGGCCACCGGCATCCGCCCTCCTCGCCTCGTGGTCCGGGCGGCGTTCGCACGCCGCCCGGACCACATCATTCCCTAATCGACCGAAGCGGCGGTGTCCTCCGCGACCGCTTCGTCGATCGTGCGGATCGGCCCCTTGAACCAGTGCTTCGCCGACAGCGTCCACCACAGCGCCGCCCCGCCGATGACCAGCAGGATCGCCAGCGGCGCGTAGTTGACGTTCAGCCAGGAGAAGTCCTTGTTGCCGGGGATCGCGGCCGGCGACAGCGGCAGCACGAAGTAGACCGAGATGATCGCGATCTCGGCGACCGCGATCCAGCCCAGCACCTTGTACTTGCTGCCGAGCGTCCACGGGCCGGGCACGAACCGGTCGCCCATCTTCAGCCGCAGGTAGATCGGGATCAGGAAGGCCAGGTACAGGCCGATGACCGCGACGGAGACCACCGCGTAGAAGGCGGTGGGCACCCCGAGCGGGCTCTTCCACAGCGCCGGCAGCGTCAGCACGAGCCCGGCCATCGAGGCGCCGAGGATCGCGTTGACCGGGGTGCCGTTGCGGTCCACCTTGGACCACAGCTGCCAGCCGGGCACGGCCCGGTCCCGGCTGAACGCGTAGGTCATCCGGGACATGCTCGTCACGCAGCTCATGCCGCAGAAGAACTGCCCGATGGTGGAGATGAGGATGACCGCCTTGAAGAAACCGGAGCTCAGCGCCGTCTCGAACACCGCACCCGAGAACCCGTAGGCCGCGGTGATGGCCTCGACGTCGTTCGCCGCGAACAGGAACGACAGCAGCAGGATCCAGCCGCCGATCGCCGAGTAGAAGATGGACCGCCACAGGCCCTTCGCGGCGGCCGTGGACGCGCCCTTGGTCTCCTCCGACACGTGCGCGCACGCGTCGAAGCCGGTGATCGTGTACTGGGTGAGCAGGAAGCCGAACGGCAGCACCAGGAACCAGTACAGCGCGTCGGAGTAGCCGGAGTTGTTGAACCGCTCGGTGAACACGAACTCCAGGCTCTGGTGCTTCTCCGGGACGAACACCAGGATCAGCACGACCGCGGCCGCGCCGAACACGTGCCACCACACCGAGACGTTCTGCAGCACGTCGATGACGTTGTGGCCGAAGATGTTGATGGCCGCGTGCAGCGCCAGGATGATCACGAAGAGCAGGAACGTCAGGTACAGGTTCCCGCTGTCCCACGAGGTGTACGCGTCGAGCACCAGGCTCATGAACGTCGCGCAGCCGTAGTCCACCGACGCCGTGACGGCGATCAGGCCGACCAGGTTCAGCCACCCGGTGAACCAGCCGTGGATCGGCTTGCCCATCTTCGCGGCCCACCAGTAGATGCCGCCGGCCGTCGGGTACGCCGACACCAGCTCCGACATGCAGAAGCCGATGATCAGGATGAAGACCGAGATGAGCGGCCAGCCCCACGAGATGGCGACCGGGCCGCCGTTCATCCACGCCTGGCCGAACGTGGTGAAGCAGCCGGCGAGGATGGAGATGATGGAGAACGAGATGGCGAAGTTGGAGAAGCCGCTCCACTTGCGCCGCAGCTCCTGCTTGTAGCCCAGCTCGGCGAGCCGCTGTTCGTCGGCGTCGACGGTCGGTGATGCCATGGGCACCTCCTTGCGTTCTTAGGGGTGGGGGGTCCTTCCGGAGACCGCCGCCAGGAGCCTGCCGAGTCCGGGGTCGTCCAGTGCCTCCTGGGCCTGACCCCACTTGTCGGCCGCCTCCGCCGCGTAGTCGAACGCGCCTTGGTCCCGGGCCGACAGCAGTCCGTGGTGGACGGTGAACCACAGCGTCCAGGTGACGTTGGACGCGACTTGATACAGCCGGACCCTCGCGCGGAGGGTCTCGTCGGCGTCGGCGAAGTACTCCCCCGCCAGCAGGCCGGCCAGATCCGGGTCGTAGTCGGCCTCCGCGGCGACGTCGCCGAGCTCGAAGGCGGGGTCGTTGTTGCCGGACAGTTGGTAGTCGATGATCCGCACGCCGTCGCCGGTGGCGATGAAGTTCTCCGCCAGCAGGTCGTTGTGGCACGGCACGCTCGGCAGCGGTGCCACGGCGAGCGCGGCCGCGATGGCATCCACTGTGGACGAACGGTCCAGGTAGCCGCCGGGCAGCGGCAGGTCGTGCCGCGCGCAGACGTCGAGCAGTTCGGCGCGCTTGACGAAGATGTCGAAGTCGTTGCCGAACGCCGGCCCCGCGTGCAGCCGCCGGCAGGCGGTCGCGATGGACGGGATGATCTCGGGGCGGCGCACCTCGGCGGCGCCGAGGGTCCGTCCCGGGAGGTACTCGATGACGACCGCCGGCACGTCCGGCAGGACCTCGTAGACCTGCGCGCCGACGGTGTGCGCTGCGAGGACGGTGTTGGCGATCTCCTGCTCCGGCGGGATACCGAGGCCGGCGGCGGACACCGCCGGCTCGAGAACCCGCAGGACGTAGGGCACGCAGTCGACGTCGACCCGGTAGATGTGGTGGGACAGCCCGCCCTGCAGCCGCTGCCATTCGACCGCGCGGCCCATCCACGACGGGACCCGCTCCAGCAGGTCCGCGATGGACGGCACCGCAGTCATGGCACCCGGCCCCTTCGCCGCGCGGTCCGACGCCGGTTACAGACCTTTTACACCCTGCGGGCTGTAGTGACCGGCGTCATAGTGGGGCACAGTTAACGCCTGCCACAGCCGGCCGTCAAGAGGGATCTTCGCGTTTACCGGTATTGCTTCAGACCTTTTACAAGCCCGCCACGTGGGATCACAATCATGCAATGTCGGAGCTTCCAGAGGCTTCCCGTGTCGTGGTGATCGGCGGCGGCGTCGCCGGTTGCAGCGTGGCGTACCACCTGGCGCGGCTCGGCTGGACCGACGTGGTCCTGCTGGAGCAGCACGCGCTGACCGAGGGCACGACCTGGCACTCGGCCGGCTTCGTCGGGCAGCTGCGCTCCACCGTCAGCCAGACCCGGATGATCATGTACTCGTCCGGCCTGTACGCGGAGCTGCGCGACCTGACCGGCCTGGACCCGGGCTGGCGCGGCGTCGGCGGGCTGCGGCTGGCGACCACGCCGGAGCGCGTCGAGGAGCTGCGGCGGCAGGTCAGCTCCGCCACCACGTACGGGCTGGAGCTCGACCTGCTGAGCCCGGCCGAGACGAAGGACCGGCTGCCGCTGCTCAACGTCGGCGACGTGCTCGCCGCGGGCTGGCTGCCCGGCGACGGCTGGCTGGAGCCCGCACAGCTGGCCGCCGCCCTCGCCGCCGGCGCCACCGCGCTCGGCGTACGGATCGTCACCGGAGTCCGGGTCACCGGCGTCGAGACGGCCGCCGGACGGGTCACCGCCGTGGTCACCAGCGCCGGGCGGATCGCCACCGAGGTCGTCGTCGACGCGGCCGGCGCCGCCGCGGGGCACGTCGGCCGGCTCGCCGGCGTCGACGTCCCGATCGTGCCGATCAAGCACCAGTACGTCATCACCGACGCCATCCCGGACGCCGGGTCCACGGTGGACATCCCGACGGTGCGCGACCCCGACCGGATCGTGTACTTCCGCGGCGCCCCCTCGCCGGAGGGCGGGCTGCTCGTCGGCGGCTACGTCCGCGACCCGTCGCTGTGGGACGACCCCGACCCGCTGTCGGCGCCGCGCACCCTGTTCGAGCCCGACCTGGGCAAGTTCGCCGAGTCGTGGGGCAACGCCCGGCACCGGGTCCCCGCCCTCGCCGCGCTGGGCATGGACCGCGTCGTACACGGGCCGGAGGCGTTCACACCCGACGGGGAGTTCCTGCTCGGCGAGACCGCGGTCGCCGGCTTCTGGGTCGCCGCCGGCTTCTGCGTCCACGGGCTCGCCGCGGCCGGCGGCGTCGGCAAGGTGATCGCCGAGTGGATCGTCGACGGCACCCCGGAGTGGGATGTGTCCACGATGGACGTCCGGCGCTTCGGCGCGCACGCCGCGAGCCGCACCTGGGCCGCGACCAAGGCACTCGACGGCTACTCCCGTTACTACGACGTCGTGTACCCGGGGCAGGAGTGGACCGCCGGGCGGCCGCTGCGCCGGTCCCCGGTGTGGCCGCGCCTGGCGACCCTGGACGCCGCGCTCGGTGAGAAGGCCGGCTGGGAGCGGGCGAACTGGTTCGGCGTCAACGCCGCGCTCGCCGGCGACGGCGTGACCGCGCCGCGCGGCTGGGCCGGGCGGTCCTGGTCGCCCGCGATCGCCGCCGAGGTCGCCGCGACCGCCACCGCCGCCGGGCTGTTCGACCAGTCGTCGTTCGCGAAGCTCGACGTGCGCGGGCCGGACGCGCTCGGGCTGCTGCAACGGCTGTGCGCCAACAACGTCGACCGGCCCGTGGGCACCCTCACCTACACCGCGATGCTCAACCACCGCGGCGGCGTCGAGGCCGACCTGACCGTCGCGCGGCTCGGCGAGGCACACTTCCGGCTCGTCACCAGCACCGCCAGCGGCGTGCGCGACGCGGCCTGGATCCGCCGCCACGCCGCGGCGGCCGGTGCCGGGGTGACGGTCGACGACGTCACCTCCGCCCACGGCTGCCTGTGCCTGTGGGGACCGGCCGCCCGCGACATCCTGCAGCCGCTCACCGACGCCGCACTGTCCGACGTGGACTTCCCGTTCATGCGGGCCCGCCGCCTGACGGTCGGCCCGGTGCCGGTCCTCGCCCAGCGGGTCACGTTCGTCGGCGAGCTGGGCTGGGAGCTGTACGCCCCGGCCGAGTACACGCTGACCCTGTGGGACCTGCTGATGGCGGCCGGCGCGCCGCTCGGGCTGCGGCCCGGCGGGTACCGGGCGATCGACGCGATGCGCCTGGAGAAGGGGTACCGCGTCTGGGGCTCCGACCTGACCACGGACACCGACCCGATCTCCGCCGGCCTCGGCCCGTTCGTCGACCGGTCGAAGGACTTCATCGGCCGGGACGCCCTTCCCGACGCCCCCGACCGGGTGCTGCGCTGTCTCGTGCTGGACGATCCCGCCACCGTCTGCCTCGGCGGGGAGCCGGTCCGCGTCGGTGGCGTGCCGTGCGGCCGGGTCACGTCCGGCGGGTTCGGATACCGGGTCGGCGCGTCGATCGCCTATGCCTATCTGCCGGCGACGACGGCGGTCGGCACCCCCGTCGAGGTCTCCGTCTTCGACCGCTGGTCCCCCGCCGTCGTGCGCGCCGAACCCCTCTACGACCCGAAGATGCTCCGCGTGCGCGCCTAAGGTTGCTCGGGCCGGTCAATGACGCGCAGCCAGCTGCCGTCGGGCTGGCGGCGCACGACCTGGACGCGGCCGCCCTTGCCGTCGGCGGAGCGGGTGCCGGTCAGGGCGAGGTCGCCGTTGACGACCGTCGGGATCAGCGGCTCGAGCTCGAAGTGCGGCACGTGCCGGAGCATCTCCTCGCAGACGGCCCGGATCGCGGCCCGGCCGGCGGTGGTCGAGCCCGGCGGGTAGGCCAGGACGGCGCCCTCCTCGTACAGCGCGGCGAGCCCTTCGGCGTCGCCGGCGTTGGCCCGCTCGACGAACAGGCGGGTCAGGTCCTCGGGTGTCTTCGCTGTGCTCGTCATACCTCCACCCTGCCCACCCCGCGTCCATAACGCCAAGAGCACTTCCTGCTGACTTCTAGAATCACTACTTATGGAGTTGCATCAGCTGGCGTACCTCGTGGCGGTGGCCGAGGAGGCGAGCTTCACCCGCGCGGCGGACCGGCTGCGGATCGCGCAGCCCGGGGTGAGCGCGCAGGTCAGGAAGCTGGAGCGGGAGCTGGGCCAGGACCTGCTGGACCGCTCCGGGCGGCGGGTGCGGCTCACCGCGGCCGGCGCGGCGGTGCTGCCCTACGCGCGGGCCGCGCTCGCCGCCGTCGAGGGCGCCCGGCGCACCGCCGCCGAGCTGGCCGGCCTGGCCCGCGGCCGGGTCGCGATCGGGACCGTGACCTCGCACGACGTCGACCTGGCCACGGTGCTCGCCGACTTCCACGCCGCGCATCCGGGCCTGGAGATCACCCTCGCCGAGGACACCACCGACCGGCTGGTCGACGGGCTGCGGGAGGGGCGCCTGGACGCGGCGATCATCGCGTACGACACCCCGCCGCCCGACCTCGACGTGCGGGTGCTGACCGACGAGGCCGTCGACGCCGCCGTCGCCCCGGGGCACGAGTGGGCCGGGCGCCCGGCCGTGCGGGTGGCCGAGCTGCGCGGGCGGCCGCTGGTCTGCCTGCGGGTCGGCACCGGCATCCGCGGCATCCTCGAGTCGGCCTGCGCGGCGGCCGGCTTCGCGCCGCTGGTCGCGTTCGAGGCCGGCACGCCGCAGGTGGTGGCGCAGCTGGCGGCGCGCGGGCTCGGGGTGGCGATCCTGCCGGCGTCGATCGCGCGGGGGCACGCGGGGCTGCATCCGCTGCGGATCACCCGGCCGGCCCTCAGCGGGCGGCTCGGCCTCGCGTGGCGCCGCGAGGGCCCACGCCCGGCGGCGGCCGAGGCGTTCCTGGCCCATTTCGCGCGGTACCGGTAGCGCCCGCCCGCCGGTGGCCGTCCTCGCCGGCCGCCCTGACTCGGAACCGTCCTCCCGCGGCGGCCAGGGTCAGTGGCGGGCGCCCTCGGCGAGGGGGTTGCGGTTGAGCACCGGCCGCAGGGTCGACGCCTTCGCCGACTCGTGGGTCAGGCGGGCGCTGAGCAGCCCGCCCTGCCGGGCGGTGCCGGCGGCGAGGGCCGGCACCAGCGGCAGCAGCCAGTCCACGACGAAGCCGCGGGTCGGCAGCTGGGCGACGACCAGCACCGCCAGCGCGACCACCACCCCCTCCACCAGCCCGCGCCAGGTGGCCCGGCCCGAGGCGGCGAGGGTGGCCCGGCGGGTGATCGTGGCGGTGTCGATCGCGTCGAGCGCCCGGGTGTCGCGGCGGCCGAGGTTGAAACAGGCGCACCCGGCGGCGGTGGACAGGCCGAGCACGGTCGCGGCGACGGTGCTCCTGGTCAGCAGGAACGTCACCCCGAACACCGCGCACCCGGCACCGCAGGCGACGAGGGCGCGCAGCCACTCCTTCTTGTCCCCCGGGTACCAGTAGTAGCGCGTGGTGTTGGGCGATATCTGCCGGATGATCTGGCCCATACGAAGCTTCCCTTTGTTCAGCCGGGTGGCCTCTTGATCATCCTGCACACAGGGGGCGGTTTGTCGGGAAATCCCGGTTTAGAACAGCACCGTGGCGAAGGTGCCCACCTGCTGGAACCCGCAGCGCTCGTATACCGCGCGAGCTGGGGTGTTGTAGTCGTTGACATACAGGCTGACCGATGGCGCCACCCGCCGCAGCGCGTCGCGCACGATCGCGGCGATCCCGCCCCTGGCCAGCCCCCGGCCGCGCCACTCCGGCGCCGTCCAGACGCCCTGGATCTGGGCGGTGTGCTTGGTGACCACGGCCAGCTCCGCCTTGAACACGACCTGCCCGTTGATCACGCGGGCGTACGCGCGGCGGGCCCGGACCAGTTCGCCGACCCGCTCGCGGTACGAGCGCTCGCCGCCGTCGGCGGTCGGTGAGACGCCGACCTCCTCGGTGTACATGGCCACGGCCGCCGGGAACAGCAGGTCGATCTCGTCCGGCCGCACGAGCCGCACCGCGGGGTCGGCGGGCACGGGCGCCGGCGAGGAGGTCGCCATCAGCGGCTGGTTCGGGCGTACGTCCCGCGACGGCCCCCACGACGAGGCCAGCCGGCTCCACAGCCCGAGCACCGCGTCGGCGGAACCGACGATCGACGAGCAGCCGCGGGGCTCGCCGGCGACCATGTCGGCGAAGGCCGCGACGGCCGCGGGCGAGGCGGTGACGGGGATGAGGTTGGCCCCGAGCCAGCACAGTGACTCCAGGTGCCGGCGCGAGCCGTACCCGAAGATCCGGGCGTCCTGACGCCACCAGGCCAGCCCGGCCATCGAGATCCGCTCGGCCACCTGCGCGCCGCCGAACGGGTCACCGTCGAGCAGGCGCTCGACTGAACCGCGTTCAGCGTCGCCGAGGAGCCTCGCCGCCGCCGTCAGCATGCGTACAAGCCTGCCATGCCCGGCTGGGGACGGCCGCACATACCCTGCCCAGTCTCCCCCGTGTCCGCTTCGGGAAGCGCCGCGGGCACCGGGAGCACCGCAGACGCCGGCGGCTCGCGGCGCGGCGCCGGCGGTGGTTTCAGTGCACCGTCACGGACGGGCCGAGGCCGCGCAGCTCCTCCGGCAGGTCGACACCCATCTCCTCGGCGAGGCGCAGGGCCTCCTCGACCAGGGTCTCCACGATCTGCGACTCGGGCACCGTCTTGATGACCTTGCCCTTGACGAAGATCTGGCCCTTTCCGTTGCCGGACGCCACGCCGAGGTCCGCCTCGCGGGCCTCGCCGGGGCCGTTGACGACGCAGCCCATGACCGCGACCCGCAGCGGTGCCGGGAACCCGTCGAGCGCGGCGGTGACCTGCTCGGCCAGGGTGTACACGTCGACCTGGGCCCGGCCGCACGACGGGCAGGAGACGATCTCCAGCCCGCGCTCGCGCAGCCCGAGCGCCTCGAGGATGGCGTTGCCGACCTTGATCTCCTCGACCGGCGGCGCGGACAGCGAGACCCGGATCGTGTCGCCGATGCCCTCGGCGAGCAGCGCGCCGAACGCCACGGAGGACTTGATCGTGCCCTGGAACGCGGGGCCTGCCTCGGTCACGCCCAGGTGCAGCGGGTAGTCGCACTGTTCGGCCAGCTGCCGGTACGCCCGGATCATGACCACCGGGTCATTGTGCTTGACCGAGATCTTGATGTCGCGGAAGTCGTGCTCCTCGAACAGCGAGCACTCCCACAGCGCCGACTCGACCAGCGCCTCGGCGGTCGCCTTGCCGTACTTCTCCAGCAGGCGCTTGTCCAGGGAGCCGGCGTTGACGCCGATGCGGATCGGGATGCCCGCCGCGGAGGCCGCCTTCGCGATCTCCTTCACCTTGTCGTCGAACTGACGGATGTTGCCAGGGTTGACCCGGACCGCCGCGCAGCCGGCGTCGATCGCCGCGAAGACGTACTTCGGCTGGAAGTGGATGTCGGCGATGACCGGGATCTGCGACTTCTTCGCGATCGCCGGCAGCGCCTCGACGTCGTCCTGGCTGGGCACAGCGACCCGCACGATCTGGCAGCCCGAGGCGGTGAGCTCGGCGATCTGCTGGAGCGTGCTGTTGACGTCCGCGGTGAGCGTGGTCGCCATCGACTGCACGGACACCGGCGCGCCGCCGCCGACCGGCACCGGGCCGACCATGATCTGGCGGGACTTCCGGCGCGGCGCGAGCGCCGGCGGGGGGACGGTAGGCAGGCCGAGGCTGACAGCGGTCATGGAGTGCGCCACCTGTTTCAGGGTGATCGGATTGTCCGGTTTACTTCAGGGTGATGGGGTTCACGAAGTCGGCGGTCACCGTCAGCAGGACGAAGACGCCGAGGATGCCTATCACGCCGAGCGTGATGGGCGCCAGCTTGTAGTAGTCGACCCGACCTGGGTCGGGTTTGCCCAGCTTGGCCGCGAACCAGGACCGCAGGCGCTCGAACCAGGCGATCGCGATGTGGCCGCCGTCCATCGGCAGCAGCGGGAACAGGTTGAAGATACCGAAGAACAGGTTGAGGCTGGCGAACAGCAGCAGCAGCGAGGCCCAGTCGCCGAGCTCGAACAGCTCGCCGCCGATGCGGCTGGCGCCCACGACGCTGACCGGGGTCTCGGGGTCGCGCTGCTCGCCGAAGATCGCCTTGAAGAGGTTGGGCACCTTCTCCGGGATGTCCTTGAACGACGCGAACGTGCGCTCGACCAGCGACCAGGTGATCGTGAACGTCTTGTCGACGCCCTCGACCGGCCCGTAGGAGACGTGCGGGATGTCGGAGGTCCGCGGGGCGATGTTGATGCCCAGCAGGCCGCCTTTCTCGAGGTCGCCGGCGGTGATCTGGTCGAAGGTCTTGGTGGCGGGCAGGTCGGCCTTGAGCCGCTCCGCCTCCGGGATCTGCACGGTGCCGCTCATCGTCTTGCCGTCGCGCGTCCAGGTCACCGCGACGGTCTTGTCGGTGACCTTCTTGAGCTCCTCGCGCAGCGTGCCTGAGTCGGGCACCGCGACCCCGTCGACGGAGACGATCAAGTCGCCGGGCTTCAGTCCGAGCTGCGCGGCCGGGCTCTTCGGGTCCTTCGCCGGGTCGCACGCCTTCGGCCCCTTGGTGACCGGGTCGTACTCCCACTTGGTGGAGATGCACTGCGCGACCGGGCCGACACGGACCGGCCAGTCCTCGCTCTTGGTCTCGGGGTCCGGGATGCCCACGAACGAGAACAGCACCCACAGCGTGGTCAGCGCGAGCGCGAAGTGGGTGATCGACCCCGCGCTCATCACGATCGTCCGCTTCCACACCGGGAAGCGCCACATCGCCCGCGGGTCGTCCGCACCGGACTTGCCGGTGGCCGGGTCGATCTCGTCCTCCTGGGGCGTCATCCCCACGATCTTGACGAACCCGCCGAAGGGCAGGGCCTTGATGCCGTACTCAGTCTCGCCGCGCTTGAACGACCAGATCGTCGGGCCGAACCCGGCGAAGTACTTGGTCACCCGCATGCCGAACCACTTGGCGGTCAGCATGTGCCCCGCTTCGTGCAGACACACCGCGACCAGGATCCCCACTGCGAACAGGACGATCCCCACCGTGAACGCCATCAGGCCCCTTTCCCGCCCGCGATCCGCTCGCGCGCATAGGCCCGCGCCCAGGATTCGGCGGCGAGCACGTCATCGACGGTACCTGGTTCGGCAAAGTCCGGTGCGTCCGTCAGCGTCTGCTCGAGCGTATCGACGATGCCGAGGAAAGGAAGGTCACCCGCTGTGAACGCGGCAACACACTCCTCGTTGGCCGCGTTGTAGATCGCCGGGCGGCACCGGCCCGCCTCACCCGCCGCCTTCGCCAACGCCACCGCGGGGAACGCCTCCTCGTCGAGCGGGCGCAGCTCCCACGTGTGCGCGGTGGTCCAGTCCACGCCCGGCGCGGCGTCCGCGACCCGGTCGGGCCAGCCGAGGGCGAGCGCGATCGGCAGGCGCATGTCGGGCGGGCTGCACTGCGCGAGGGTCGAGCCGTCGTGGAACTCGACCAGCGAGTGGATCACCGACTGCGGGTGCACCATGACGTAGATGTCGCGGTACGCCACACCGAACAGCTCGTGCGTCTCGATCACCTCGAGGCCCTTGTTGACGAGCGTGGCGCTGTTGATCGTCACGACCGGTCCCATGTCCCAGGTCGGGTGGGCGAGGGCCTCCTGCGGCGTGACCCCGACGAGCTGCTCGCGGGTCCGCCCGCGGAACGCGCCGCCGGACGCGGTCAGCACCAGGCGCCGGACCTCCCGGGCCGTCCCGCCGCGCAGTCCCTGCGCCAGGGCCGAGTGCTCCGAGTCGACGGGGACGATCTGGCCCGGCTTCGCCACGGCCCGCACCAGCGGACCACCGGCGACCAGGGACTCCTTGTTGGCCAGGGCCAGGACGCGACCGGCGCGCAGGGCAGCGAGGGTCGGCGCCAGGCCCAGGGAGCCGACGACCCCGTTGAGCACCGTGTCGCATGGCCACTGCGCCAGCTCGGTCATCGCGTCGGGACCGGCGAGGATCTTCGGCAGCCGGAAGTCGCCGGTGGCCCAGCCGCGGCGGGTGGCCTCGCGGTAGAAGGCGAGCTGCAGGTCCTGCGCGGCGGTCGCCTTGGCCACCCCGACCGCGTCGACGCCGAGCTCCAGCGCCTGCTCGGCGAGGAGGCGCACGTTGCCGCCGCCGGCGCCGATGGCGACCACGCGGAACTTGTCGGGATTGCGCCGGACGATGTCGATCGCTTGGGTGCCGATCGACCCGGTCGAGCCGAGCAGGACGATCTCGCGGGGGGTCACCCATCCATTGTCTCAGGCGCGCACGTGTGGGGCGCCGCCGATGCCGCGGGGGCACACAGTGGTGCACCCCCGCGACCGACCGTCATCGCGGTGAATCCCAGATGCCATCCCCGTTAGTACGCATGTACCAATTATAGATCATCACTTGTATCCGTGCAATCGATTTACGGGGCGAGACGGTGCAGGTCACGCGGGAAAAGCGTGGTCTCGCGGACGTTCGCCGCGCCGGTCACCCGGGCCACGAACCGCTCCAGCCCGATCGCGAACCCGCCGTGCGGCGGCATGCCGTGCCGGAACGCCTCCAGGTAGGTGCGCAGCGGCCCGGCGTCCATCCCCCGCTCGGCGAGCGCGGCCAGGTAGTCGGCGTGCCGGTGCAGGCGCTGGCCGCCGGTGACCAGCTCGACGCCCCGGAACAGCAGGTCGAAGGAGTTCGACCAGCGCGGCTCGCCGGGCTGCGGGTGCGTGTAGAAGGGGCGTTTGCGCATCGGGTACCCCTCGACGAACACGAAGTCCGAGCCGTGCACCCGCGCGGCCCACTCCCCCAGCGCGCGCTCGTGCTCGGGGGCGAGGTCGGGCTCGTCCTCGGGCGCTCCGGCGAGCTGCAAGGCTTCGCGAAAATGCAGCACCGGTACGTCCACCGGCAGGTCGACCTGGTAGCCGTACGGCCGCACCGCCTCGACCATCGCCCGGATCACCTCGGTGAGCACGGCCATGACGTCGCGGTGGTCGCGCACGAAACCGAGCTCCGCGTCCAGCGACGTGTACGTCGCCAGGTGCCGGGACGTGTCGTGCGGCTCGGCACGGAAGACCGGGCCGACCTCGTACACCCGCTCGAACACCCCGACCATCGTCTGCTTGTAGAACTGCGGCGACTGCGCGAGGTACGCCGGAGCACCGAAATAGTCCAGCCGGAACACGTTGGCGCCGCTCTCCGTCGCGGTACCGACGATCTTCGGGGTGAACACCTCGGTGAACCCCTGCCGGTCCAGCGCCGCCCGGAACGCCCCGACCGCGGCCGCCGACGCCGCGAACACCTTCCTGCGCGCCGGGTGCCGCAGCGTCACCGCGGCGTGGTCCAGCAGCGCCGGCAGCGCCGCCTTGAGCTCGGGCCGGAACAGCTCCACCGGCGGCGGCTCGGCCGGCCCGAGCAGCGTGAACACCGGGTCGGCCAGCTCCGCCCCACCGGGCGCGGCGGCGTTGGCGACCACCCGCCCGGTGACCTCGACGACCTGCTCCTCGCCCGGCGGCTCGGGCTCCCGGCTCACCACCTGCAGCAGCCCGGCGCGGTCGCGCACGACCACGAACGCGACGTTGGCCAGGGTCCGCCGCCGATGGACCCAGCCGGCGACCGTGACGGTCTCGCCGACGTGGCGCGGCAGCTGGTCGGACAGAATGCGATGCATGACACCTCCTGAGGGACTCCGCTCCCCGGAGGTGTGGGCGATGGGGCCGGTCGCGGTGCCACCACACCTTCGCCACGACACGCCGTCGTGACCTCGCTGCATCCGGCTCCGCGGCCGCGCCGCCGTGCGCTTGTCAGGCGCCGGCACGTCCGCATCGTCACCGTGCCCTTCGATGGTAGGCAAGTTTTCCGTTTCGCCGCGACGGGAATTCACGCGCTGTGAGCAGCACCCGGCAGGTCCCCGAGACGCGCCTGATGGCCCGCGACGACCTCTCCGCCGACGACGCCTGGCATGCCCTGCGCCGGCACGGCGGCTGGTGCCTGCTGCGCGACGCCTTCCTGCGTTTCCGGTACGGCGACGGCTTCAGCCACGCGCGCGCCCTCGGCCTGCAGCTGTGCCTGGCGATCGTGCCGTTCCTCATCGCGCTCAGCGGCCTCGTCAGCGACCTGGGCGTCGCCGAGGGCGGCGAGGTGGTCGCCGACACGGTCCTCGCCCTCACCCCCGGCGCCAGCGACGACCTCGTCCACGACCTGCTCGCCGACACCGAGCGCGCCGAGGACATCGGCGAGTTCGCCCTCACCGCCGGCCTGCTCACCGGCATGGTCGCCCTCACCACCGCGATGGCCCAGCTCGAACGCGGCGCCAACCGCATCTACGGCGTCGAACGCGACCGCCCCGCCCACGTGAAGTACGGCCGCGCCGCCCTGCTCGCCGCGGGCGCCGGCCTGCCCGCCCTCACCGGCTTCCTCATGCTCGTGGCCGGCGGCGACCTCGGCCGCTCGGTCCGCGCCCATTACCCCTGGGGCGGCATCTTCGACACCGTCTGGCAGGTCCTGCGCTGGCCCGTCAGCCTCGCCCTCGTCATCACCGCCGTCGGCGCGATCTTCCACTTCGCCCCCCGCCGCCGCCAGCCGTCCTTCTCCTGGCTCCTCTTCGGCGCCGCCCTCTCCACCCTCCTGTGGTGGCTGATCAGCGCCCTGCTCGCCGTGTACGTCAGCAGCAGCGACGCCTTCGGTGCCACGTACGGCGCCCTGACCGGCATCATGGCCCTCCTGCTGTGGGCCAACCTGACGGGCATCGCCCTGTTCCTCGGCATCGCCTTCGGCGCCCAGCTGGAGGCCCTGCGCGTCGGCGTCCCCGAACCGGTCGTCGAGGACCAGTGGGTCCCCGTCGACGAACAAGTCGACCGCGACCCGGACACCGACCCCCAGGCCCTCGCCCACGACCAGCTCGACCCCCCACGCTGACCCCTCGGCCGGCGCCCCACTTGCTCGCCCGCGACATCGATCACGAGCGGCGGAGGGCGGCGCGACCGTGCCACGGCAGGGCGGCAAGGGTCGGTTGGCCGGCCGAGGGCCGCCCCACCAGCACGAGCACCCGTACGGCGAGGAACCACAACACCACCATGAACCCGGTGAATGTTCGTGACCAATCTGGCAGAACAGATATACCGTGCAAATCGCCTCGGAGCGACCTCATTCTCGGACTTCGCCAGCCATGCAGGAGACCGACAACCCGGCACGACCCGGCCAACGGCCCGGCACGGCCCAACGGCACGGACCTCGCAACCCGGCACGACCCGGACGGCACGGCACGACCCAACGGCACGCCCCCACAGCCCGGAATGCCCCCGCAGCCTGGCCCCGCGCGGTCCGACGGCGCGGCACGGCATGCGCCCCGGCCAGCCCGGCCCGGCGACGGCACGGTCCCCCGCGCTTCGCGCGACTCGCCGCAGCGCGGCACGGCTCCACCGCCCAGCGCAGGCGCGGCACAGCCCCGCGCGCCGGAGGTCAGCTGGGTAACCGCTGGCGGGCGGCAGTCGCAACTCGTGGGCTGCCCAGGTCGGCGCGCTGGCCGGCGGCGTTGCCCGCGTCGAAGCCGCCGCCGGTCAGGCGGCGAGGGCGGGCGGTGCGCAGGTCCGGATACTGCTCGTCGACCGCCACGTCGACGGCGCGGTCGCGGTCGGCCAGGACCAGGGCGGTGCCGGGCTGGTCGGGGGCGGCGGCGCGGTTGCGGCGGTCGGCCTCGGCGAAGCGGTGGGCGACCGCCGAGCTGAAGCCGATGAGCCACGAGCGGCGCCAGGCGGCGACCTGCTCGCCCGGCGGGACGGGCTCGGTGAGGACGCCGCGGGCGGCCTGGACGAGCAGGGACGCGAAGAGCAGCTCGACGCCGGCGACGTCGGACTCGAAGCCGAACAGGTGCATGGAGATGCGCAGGCCGTCGCGGGTGCGGTGCTGCAGGCGCACCGAGCGGCAGCGCAGCGACGCGGCGACGACGTGCAGGAGGTGGGCCTTCTCGCGCAGATACGGCGGCTGCAGCTCGACCAGGCGGTTGCCGACGGCCTGCGGGCGGTGGCCCTCGGTGGCGGCGAGCAGGGCCTGGTCGATGCCGTACTTCCCGATGAGCTCGGCGGCCTTGGCGGTGAGCGCCTCAGCCTCCTCACGGGTGCACGCGGGGTCCTCCGCCTTGGCGAGCAGCTTCCGAACCTTCTCCAACACGCACGAAGGCTACCGCCGACCTACGACATTTCCGCGGACGCCGGCTCCGAAGCCGGCACCTCCTCACCCACCCCCGCGCGACGCGAGCGCAGCTCGTGACCCACGCTGGTCAGGCAGCGCCCGCTGGGCAGGTCGAACTTCCACCCGTGCAGCTGGCAGGTCAGCGTGTTGCCCTCGATGACGCCGAAGCGGGTCAGGTCGGCCTTCAGGTGCGGGCAGCGGCGCTGGGTGATCCAGTCGCCCAGCTTGATGTCCTCGGCGTCGGGCTTCTGCTCGGCGAACCAGCCCTCCGCGTACTGCAGCCGCTCCTCCGACAGGCACTTGAAGAACGAGTAGACGAACTCGTTGTACTGGCCGATGCGGGTGGCGGTGAAGCGGCACGACAGGAACAGCGAGTTGACCCAGTCAACCTCCTCGATGAACAGGAGGTGCTCGATCAGCGCCCGCTCGGTGCGGAAGCGGTAGCGGACCTTCTCGTCGGCGTACGGGCGGACCTGCTTGCCGGGGAAGTCCACGACGATCGACTCGACGGAGGTGCCGTCGTAGCCGACGAGGTCGAAGCGGACCGGGCCACCGACGCCCTTCGCCAGGTAGACCGACTCGTCCAGCAGCGGCTCGATGCGCGCCTTCATCTCCTTGAGCACGTCGACCTCGGGATGGCGCCAGGTCGCCTTGGCGGCCTCGATGACGGGGCGCTTGCGCTCCCGCATCTCCTCCAGGTGCTCCCGCTTGTGCGCGAAGAACTCCTCGACGTCGACCGGGTGGGACGTCTGCGCCGAGTCCGGGGTGAGGGTCATCACCGAGCCGGGCAGCAGGACCGTGGAGTTGGTGCCGCCGTACTTGGCGTACTCCTGCTGGAACACCCACTGGTCGGGGAAGATGTTGCCCTCGTCACCGAAGATGTCGTTGAACTGCCACAGGTCGTCGTCGAGGAAGCACGGCGGGCCGGCGATGGGCACCACGTGCGAGGCCTTGAGGTCGTCGATGTACCGGAACGTCCGGTCGAACTGGCGGTCCCGCTTCTGCTTGCCGAACGCCGTCTTCGCCGCCTGCGGCAGGTCGTAGACCATCGGGTACCAGATGGCGCCGGAGAACTGCAGCAGGTGCGCGTGCACGTGGCCGAGCGCGGCGTAGGTGGTGAGGTCGGTCGGGCGGGCGTCGTTCTGGTTGAGGATGCGCACGCCGTCGTATTCGACCCACAGCGAGGAGTCACCGATCGGGCCGTCGGTGGGCGAGGTCAGCGCCTGGATCATGATCTTCAGGCCGCCGTCGAGCTCGTGGACGTGGTCGCTCTTGGTCTCCAGGAACCTGGTGAAGCCGAGCGCCTCCAGCTCGTCACGCATCTCCGAGGTGGGGAACTCGGGCAGCAGTACCGTCGCCTTCTTGGACACGAAACGCTTGAGGTGCTCGGCGTCGAAGTGGTCCCGGTGCAGGTGCGACACGTAGAGGTAGTCGCAGTCGCCGAGGGTCTCCCACTCGAGCAGGGAGTTGTCGGGGAACGGGAACCACGACGCGAAATACGCCGGGTTGACCCACGGGTCGCACAGGATGCTGCCGGCGTCGGTGTCGATGCGCAGGCTGGCGTGTCCGGTCCCGGTGATCCGCACCGCGTTCCTCCCTTGAAACCACAGAAACGTGCCGCACCGACGCTACCCGACCGACCCGCAACCGTCGGTCCGGGTGCCGCATGCCAGACTTTGTCGCGAAGCACACCTGCCAGCGAAAGGACGCGCCGTGGCCGAGCACGAGCCCGTGACCTCCCCCGACCAGCTCAAGCCGGGGCACCCGCGGGCGGCCCGCATCGGTGCCGCCGTCACCGCGCTGCTCATCCTGTCGATGGTGATCGGCAACCACGAGGGTCGAGTCGAGGACATCTGGTTGATCGCGAGCGCCGGTGTACTGGTGCTGGTGCTGGTCGGCGACTGGGTGCTGCGCCGCAACGGCCTGCGGTAGACGCGCCGGTCGGACACGTGGAAAAGGCGCACCGGAACACCGGTGCGCCTTTTCGCGAGCCTGGGTCAGCGGCGCCGGATCACGATGTCGCGGACCTCTTTGAGCGCGGCGTCGACCTCGGCCTCGAAGTAGCCGCCGGGCACCAGGTTGAGGTGCGACGGGTCGAGGTCACCGTCGGTCAGCGGGCCGCCACGGCCGGACAGCGACGCCATGACGCCCTCGAACAGCCGGTCAACCTGGGCGCGGTCGTAGCCGCTGCCGAAGCGACGCAGCTGGAACGTGCGGCGCAGCTGGTCGATGCGGGCCACCTCGGTCGACTGGTGCTGCACCGGCGCCGGCGGGGGCGGGCCGCCGTAGGAGTCGCCGTACGGGTCCCGGTCGGGGCCACCGCCATACGGGTCGCGGTCCGGGCCGCCACCGTACGTGGCCGGCTCGGGACGGTCGCGGTCCATGCGGATCTCGGCGGTCATGTCGGCGCGCGGCGGGCGCGGCGCATCGTAGCCCCGGTCGTCGTCGAACGCGCCACCGTAGGTGGGCTCGTCATACCGGCCGTAGTTCTGGTCGCGGGGCGGGCCTGCGGGGGCGGGCGCGGGTCGCGGCGGCAGGGGCGGGGGCGGCGCCATCGGCGGCGGGCCCATCCGCTCGGGCTGCATCCGCTCCATCGGCGGCGGACCCATCCGCTCCGGCTGCATGCGCTCCATCGGCGGGGGCCCCATGCGCTCGGGCTGCATCCGCTCCATCGGCGGCGGGCCCATCCGCTCGGGCTGCATGCGCTCGGGCATCCGCTCCGGCGCCATGCGCAGCTCGCCGCTGCGGGAGTCCAGCGCCCGGCCGAAGCCACCGCCGCCGCGCTCCTCCAGCTCGGCCAGCTGGCGCTCGACCCGGTCGAGATGCAGGTCGACCTGCCATTCGTCGTAGCCGCCGAAGCGCACGCGGAAGACCACGTCGTGGACCTCCTGCGCGCTCACCGGCGCGCCCATAGGGTCACCGGAGAGGGTGGCCTCAACCCGGTCGAGGAACGAGTCGACCTCGTCGACCTTGTATCCCCGCCGCAGCGCACGGCGCCGGAACCGCTGACCCTGACTCACTGTGTCTCCTCGTTCGCTCGCCGTGCTAGCAAGCCTGTTTCACGCTCTCCCACTGTGCCACCGTTTGAGGCGGCAAGCTGCCCGCAGGCCCCGTCGATCTCCCGGCCACGGGTGTCACGCACCGTGGTCGCGACACCAGCGGCCCGGAGGCGTCGGACGAACTCTCGCTCCACCGGCTTAGGACTAGCGTCCCACTTACTGCCGGGTGTCGGATTGAGCGGGATGAGATTGACATGCGCGAGACGGCCGGACAAGAGCCGGCCGAGCAAATCAGCCCGCCACGGGTGGTCGTTCACATCCCGGATCATTGCGTACTCAATGGACACGCGCCGACCGGTGCGAGCCGCATACTCCCACGCGGCATCAAGCACTTCGGCGACCTTCCAACGTTGGTTGACCGGCACGAGCGTGTCGCGCAGATCATCATCAGGTGCGTGCAGCGACAGCGCAAGCGTCACCGACAGCCCCTCCTGCGTCAACCGCCGCATCGCCGGCACCAGCCCGACGGTGGACACCGTGATGTGCCGCTGGGACAGTCCGAGCCCCTCCGGGGCGGGGTCGGTGAGCCTGCGGACCGCCGCGACGACCCGGTTGTAGTTGGCCAGGGGCTCGCCCATGCCCATGAACACGACCCGCGACAGCCGGTCAGGGCTGCCGGGCAGGACCCCGCGGGCGGCGAGCCCGGCGAACCAGACGACCTGGTCGACGATCTCCGCCGTGGACAGGTTGCGGGTCAGGCCGGCCTGGCCGGTGGCGCAGAACGGGCACGCCATCCCGCAGCCCGCCTGGCTCGACACGCACACCGTCACCCGGTCTGGATATCCCATGAGGACGCTCTCAACGAGAGCCCCGTCGTGAAGGCGCCACAACGTCTTGCGGGTGGCCCCGTCGTCGGTGGCCATCTCCCGTACCGGATGCAGCAACTTCGGCAGGAGCGCTCCGGTGATCGCGTCGCGGCTGCGCGCGGGAAGATCCGTCATGTCGGCGGGGTCGCGGATGAGGCGGCCGAAATAGTGCGCCGACACCTGCCCGGCCCGGAACGCCTGCTCGCCCAGCTCGGCGACGGCGGCACGACGCCCGGCAAGATCGAGGTCGGCCAGGTGCCGTGGTGGCATGGTCGCACGGCGGCCGTCACTGGTCGTGCCGGTCGCGGTGGATGACAGGTTCAGAACGGGCAGCTGTGTCATGACGTCTTCAAGTGTCCCATGCCGAGTCGCGTGATCTTCAGTACCGCTGGCCAAGGGCACTAGGACGGGGGGACCAGGAACGCCAGAACGGCGTACGCGGTCGGCAGGGCCAGCAGGATCGAGTCGAGCCGGTCCATGAGCCCGCCGTGACCGGGCAGCAGGCTGCTCATGTCCTTGACGCCCAGGTCACGCTTGATCAGCGACTCGCCGAGGTCGCCGAGCACCGAGGCGATCGAGACGGCGATCCCGAAGATCGCGCCGTGCCACCAGACGGCGTCGGGCAGCAGCAGCGGCAGCGCCACCGCGCTCCCGGCGCCTGTCCACACCACCGACCCGGCGAAGCCCTCCCAGGACTTGGCCGGGCTGACCGACGGCGCCATCGGGTGCCTGCCAAGAAAGACACCTGTCGCATATCCGCCCGTGTCGGACAGCACCACGGCGAGGATCGTGATCAGGACGCGCACGGCGCCGTCGGACACATCCCGGCCGGGGTGCGCGAGCAGGGCCGCGAACGCGCCGAGGAACGGCACGTAGACCGCGATCAGCGCGCCGGCGGTGACGTCGCGCTGATAGTCGCGGGCGCCGCCGGCGAACCGCCACACGAACGTCATGAGCAGCGTCGCGAGCAGCCCGAGGGGCAGGAGGTCGGCGCCGCCGAACCACGCCAGCACCACCGTGCACGGGCCGCCGACGAGCAGCGGGACCAGCGGCGGGTGGGCCTTGCGGACGCTGACGGCCCGGACCATCTCCCAGATGCCGACGACGACGGCTATCACGACCAGGGCGAGGAACGCCGGGATCCACACAAAGAGCGAGGCGAGCACCGCGCCGCCGAGCGCGACGCCGACACCGATGGCGGCCGGCAGGTTGCGCCCGGCGCCCTTGCGCTTGGGCTGCTGGGCCGCCGGCTGCGGCGCTTCTGCCGGCGCCTGCGCTTCTGCCAGCTGCGGCGCGGCAGGCTGCGGCTGCGCGGTCGCCGCCGGCGGGGGCGGCGCTTCTGCCGGCGGCTGCGCTTCTGCCAGCTGCGGCGCGGCAGGCTGCGGCTGCGCGGTCGCCGCCGGCGGGGGCGGCGCTTCTGCCGGCGGCTGCGCGGCCTCGTCCGGGTGCGGCTCGTCTGAGTGCGGCTCGTCTGAGTGCGGCTCGTCCGGCTGCTGTTTTCTTGGCATAGACGCCTCGGGCGCGGCATCAGTGTGCCGCGCCCTGGTCGAAGGGTTACCGGGGGGCGTCATCAGACCTCGAGGAGCTCTGATTCCTTGTGCTTGAGCAGCTCGTCGATCTGAGCGACGAACCTGTGCGTCAGGTCGTCGAGCTCCTTCTCACCGCGGCGCCCGTCGTCCTCACCCGCCTCGCCGTCCTTGACGATGCGGTCGAGCTCCTCTTTGGCCTTGCGGCGCACGTTACGCACGGCGACGCGCGCGTCCTCGGCCTTGTGCCGGGCGATCTTGATCATCTCGCGGCGGCGTTCCTCGGTCATCTGCGGCAGGTTGATCCGGATCTGGGTACCCTCGTTGTTCGGGTTGACGCCCAGGTCCGAATCGCGGATGGCCCGCTCCATCGCGCCGATCACGCTCGCGTCGTACGGCTTGATGATCGCCATACGCGGCTCCGGAATGGCGATCGACGACATCTGCGGCAGCGGGGTCGGCGTGCCGTAGTAGTCGACCATCACCTTGCCGAACATCGCCGGGGTCGCTCGACCGGTCCGGATGACCGCGAACTCCTCCTTGGCGTGCTCGATCGCGCGCTCCATCTTCTCTTCGGCCTCGAAGAGTGCTTCTTCGATCACGTGGTCTTTCCTCCTCGATCCGGGATGGACTCAGCGGTGATGAGCGTGCCGATCCTCTCACCACTCAACGCGCGAGCCACGCTGTCCTCCCCCTCGGCGCCGAAGACGAGCATCGGCAGCGCGTTTTCCTGGCAGAGGCTGAATGCGGTCTGGTCGACCACCCGCAGGCCCTGCAGCAGGGCCTCGGCGAATGTCAGGCTGTCGAGCTTGCGTGCCGCCGGGTCGGTGCGAGGGTCGGCCGTGTACACGCCGTCGACCCCGTTCTTGCTCATCAGGACCGTGTGGGCGTGGATCTCCAGCGCCCGCTGCACAGCGACGGTGTCGGTCGAGAAGTACGGCATGCCCGCCCCGGCGCCGAAGATCACGACCCGGCCCTTCTCCAGGTGACGGATCGCGCGGCGAGGGATGTACGGCTCCGCGACCTGCGCCATGCTGATCGCGCTCTGCACCCGCGTGTCGATGCCTTCCTTCTCCAGGAAGTCCTGCAGCGCGAGGCAGTTCATGACGGTGCCGAGCATGCCCATGTAGTCGGCGCGGGCCCGGTCCATGCCGGCCCGGGACAGCTCCGCGCCGCGGAAGAAGTTGCCGCCACCGACGACCACGGCCACCTGGACGCCACGGCGGACCACGGTCGCGATCTGGGTGGCCATGTGCCGCACCACGGTCGGGTCGACACCGACCGCGCCACCACCGAACACCTCGCCGGAGAGCTTCAGCACGACGCGCCGCACCCCGATCGGGGCCGGCGTCAGTGCCTGCCTTGCCGCTTCCACAGCGGTGTGCGTCATCTGGGCAACCTTCCCATGTCCGTTCTGCCGCTGAAGGGGATATGACGAGGGGGTCCCGGCCTCCAGTGTGGATTCCGTGACCCCCTCCGCGCCCTGCTATCAGGCCTGGCCGACCTCGAAGTGGACGAACCGCGTCACCTCGATGCCGGCCTCTGCCAGCACCTGCTTGACGGTCTTCTTGTTGTCGCTGACCGACGGCTGCTCGATGAGGACGAAGTCCTTGAAGAAGCCGTTGACCCGGCCCTCAATGATCTTCGGCAGGGCGCCTTCCGGCTTGCCCTCCTCGCGAGCGGTCTGCTCGGCGATGCGGCGCTCCGACTCGACCACGTCCGCCGGGACGGCGTCACGGGTCAGGTACTTCGGCCGCATGGCCGCGATCTGCATCGCGACACCACGGGCGTCGGCGACGGCGGCCTCGTCGTCCTTGCCGCTGAACTCGACCGCGACGCCGACCTGCGGCGGCAGGTCCGGGCTCTTACGGTGCATGTAGATCGCCACCGGCGAGCCCAGGACCGCGAAGCGGTTGATGACGAGCTTCTCGCCGATGCGCGCCGACTCGGTCTGGATCAGCTCGGCCACCGTGCTGTCGCCGAGCTTCGAGCCCAGCAGGGTCTCGAGGTCGGCCGGCTTCGTCTCGTCGATGTGCTTGGCCAGCTTCTGGCCCAGCTCGACGAACGCCTCGTTCTTGGCGACGAAGTCGGTCTCACAGTTGATCTCGACCAGGCCCGAACCGTAGTGCGCGACCAGGCCGTTGGCGGTGGTGCGACCGGCACGCTTGCCGACGTCCTTGGCACCCTTGATACGCAGCAGCTCAACGGCCTTGTCGAAGTCGCCCTCGGCCTCCTCGAGCGCCTTCTTGCAGTCCATCATGCCGGAGCCGGTCAGATCGCGGAGTCGCTTGACGTCCGCGGCGGTGAAGTTGGACATGACTCTCTCTCGCTTGAGTTCGCTCTGTCAGGCCTGGGTGGGTTCGGCGGCGGGAGCGGCGTCGTCGGGCTTGGCACCCTCGAGCAGCTCACGCTCCCACTCGGCGAGCGGCTCGTCGCCGGCCACGACGCCCGGCTCGGGCTTCTGGTCGGCGCGGGTGGCACGGCCCGACCGGGCGATGAGACCGTCCGCGACCGCATCGGCGACCACGCGGGTCAGCAGCGCGGCGGAGCGGATGGCGTCGTCGTTGCCCGGGATCGGGAAGTCGACCTCGTCGGGGTCGCAGTTGGTGTCGAGCACCGCGATGACCGGGATGCCCAGCTTGCGGGCCTCGTCAACCGCGATGTGCTCCTTCTTGGTGTCGATCACCCAGATCGCCGACGGGAGCTTCTGCATGTCGCGCAGACCGCCGAGCGTGCGGCTCAGCTTGGTCTGCTCCCGCGACAGCTGCAGGGTCTCCTTCTTGGTGTAGCCCTGCGCGGTGCCGGTGAGGTCGAGGGACTCGAGCTCCTTCATCCGCTGCAGCCGCTTGTAGACGGTCTGGAAGTTGGTCAGCATGCCACCCAGCCAGCGGTGGTTGACATACGGCTGACCGACACGCGTCGCCTGCTCGGCGATCGCCTCCTGCGCCTGCTTCTTCGTGCCCACGAACAGCACCGAGCCGCCCTCGGCGACGGTGTTGCGGATGTAGTCGTAGGCCTTGTCGATGTAGTCCAGCGTCTGGCGCAGGTCGATGATGTAGATGCCGTTGCGCTCGGTGAAGATGAAGCGCTTCATCTTCGGGTTCCAACGGCGGGTCTGGTGCCCGAAGTGCACGCCGCTTTCCAGCAGCTGGCGCATGGTCACAGCCATGTTCGCGGGATCCTTTCGATCCTGGTTGACACGGCGGTCCGGTCGGTCCGCCGTCCTGGCGCCCGGTCGTCGGCCGTCTCACCCGAGTCAGCGCGAGGCTGTGGATCGGGACCAGGGCGGCCGCCGCCCTGTTTCTCTCGCCCGGCGCGAGAAAGCGGCGGGCTGCGGGAGGGCGCGCGAGGTCGACCGTGCGTGCACGGTCGCCGTTCGGAAGTGTACGCGCAGCGGCGGCCGACTCACGAATCCGCCCCCGGATGCCGCTTTTCGGGGCACGCCCGGCCACCCATAGCGGCTGCTTTACGGATAAACCGCCCAGGGCGGGCGTGGCGCTGCATCGCGGGGCGTCGATCCACCTGATGGACGCCGGCCGTCGGCCGCGGAACCGGGGTGGGCGCCGCGTGGACACGCCGGCGCTTCCCCCGGCCCGCGTGGCCGGCCCTCAGGCGGTCAGGTGGACAGCGCCGCCGCGACGAACAGCACGACGGCGATCGGCAGGTACGCCAGCGGCGTGCGCGACCAGGCCCGCACGCCGGGGGCGGAGGCCGCCGCGCCGCCGATCAGGCCGTACAGGCCGAGGGCGAACATCGGCAGCCCCAGGATCATGAAGATGCTCGCGAGGGTGCCCGCCGCCTCGATCTTGTCAGCGGTCACCGCGGTCAGGAACAACCGCAGCACCGGCAGCTCGAACACGACCGTGAGCACGACCAGCACGACGGCCAGGCCGGGGCGCTTCGAGCGGTACACGGCGCCACCCGGCTCGGCGGCGGCAGCAGCCGGCGGCGGCGGCACCGCGGCGGTCAGGGCGGTCGGCGCGGCGAACGCGTTCTGGTGACTCGGCTGGCTCGGCTGGCTCGGCTGACCGAAGCTCGGGGGCGGCGGGGTCGGCACCGTCACCGCGGGCGGCGGCGGGGCCACGGGCGCGCCCGGTGCGCCACCGGACACGGGCCGCTGCAGGGCGCTGCGGTCGATCGCCTCCGACCGCCTCGACCTGGACACCGACTCTGCGGCGTCGACGAGCTCGGGGCCCGCCCCGGGGCCCGCCGGCAGCGGAGCGCTGAACACGCCGCTCGGGCTGTCCCCGTACGCCAACGGGTCGCCGTAGCTGCGGGCGGCGCTGCGCGGCTCGGGAACCCGGTAGCCGTCGTCGTAGTCGCGGTCCTCGGCGTACCGCGTCGGCGTGTACCCGCGTTCCTCCGCGTAACCCCGCTCGTCGAGGCGGTCGTCCCGGCGGTCGTCCCGGCCGCGGTCGTCATATCCACGGTCGTCCGGATACCAGCGGGGTTCCGCATCCGGGTCCGGGGAGTAGTTCCGGCGTCCATCCACGGTCCGTCACGGTAGGCGCTCCGGATGATCCCCGCCACTCCACGATCCTGCGAGAAACACGACGGTGACCCGAGTCGCATACTCGGTGGGTGACTGACGCCACCCGTGATCAACTCGTCGCCCGGATGCGCCCCTTCGGCACGACCATCTTCGCGGAGATGTCGGCACTCGCCGTGCGGACCGCTTCGGTCAACCTCGGCCAGGGCTTCCCGGACACCGACGGCCCGGCCGCCATGCTCGACGCGGCCGCCGCCGCGATCCACGCGGGCCACAACCAGTACCCGCCGGGCCCCGGCGTCCCCGAGCTGCGCGCCGCGATCTCCGCGCACCAGAAGGCCTTCTGGGGCCTCGACTACGACCCCGACGGCGAGATCATTGTCACGGCCGGCGCCACCGAGGCGATCGCGGCCAGCATCCTCGCCCTGTGCGAGGCCGGCGACGAGGTCGTGTGCTTCGAGCCGTACTACGACTCCTACGCCGCCTCGATCGCCCTCGCCGGCGCCGTCCGCCGCCCGGTGACCCTGCGCGCACATGAGGGCGGCTACGCCTTCGACCCGGCCGAGCTGCGCGCCGCCTTCGGCCCGCGGACCCGGCTCGTGCTGCTCAACTCGCCGCACAACCCGACCGGCAAGGTCTTCACCCCCGACGAGCTGACCCAGATCGCCGCCCTCTGCGAGGAGTTCGACGCGGTCGCCGTCACCGACGAGGTCTACGAGCACCTGGTCTTCACCGACGCCGACGCTCCGCATGTGCCGATCGCGTCGCTGCCCGGCATGCGGTCGCGGACGCTGCAGATCTCCTCGGCCGGCAAGACCTTCTCCTGCACCGGCTGGAAGATCGGCTGGATCTGCGGCCCCCGCGACCTGGTCTCCGCCGCCCTGCGGGTCAAGCAGTTCCTCACCTTCGTCAACGCCGGTCCGCTCCAGCCCGCGGTGGCCGTCGCCCTGGACTCCCCGCCGTCCTACTACGAGCAGTTCCGAGCCGACCTGCAGCGCAAGCGCGACCGCCTGTGTGAGGGCCTGACCGCGGCCGGGTTCGCCGTCCTGCGCTCGGAGGGCACCTACTTCGTCACCGCCGACATCACACCCCTGGGCGGCACCGACGGCGTCGACTTCTGCCTGGCCCTGCCCGAACGCTGCGGCGTGGTCGCGGTGCCCACCCAGGTCTTCTACGACGACGCCTCCGCCGGCCGCCACATCGTGCGGTTCGCCTTCTGCAAGCGCGACGAGGTCATCGAGGAGGCGATCACCCGGCTCGGCCGGCTCTGACACCGCCGCCGGCCACCGCACGCCGCACCGCCGCGACGGCCACGGCGGACACACGAGCCAGCGAGGGCGGCCCGCCAGGACCAGCCCGGCAAACGGCGGCATGGTCGATCCGGCAACCGGCGGAACGGTTGACCCGCAACCGGCTGCACGGGCCGCACGACCGGTGGGCAAACGGGCAGGACCCGTCGCCCGGACCGGCTCGCGCAGCACCCGTCACGATTGCACCGACGACCGGCCCGGCACGCACAGCACCGGCACGGTGCGAGCGCGCAGCAGTCACGGGCGGCTCCTGGGGGCGAGGCGGTAGCCGCCGTCGGCGTGGACGACGAACCCGTGCTGCTCCAGCACCGGCAGGGTCCGCCGGGCGTCGCGCCCCGCGACGCCCGCGACCGCGGCGATCTCCTCCGCCGTGCGGACCGTCCGCGGCGCCACGGCGTCGAGGACGCGCGCCTGGGTCGCGTCCAGGGCGTCCTCGGGGCGCTCCTCGCCGTGGATGGGCTCGGCGAGCTCGCCGATGTGGCCGATCTCCTCCACGATCTCCTCCACCCTGGTGACCAGCACCGTGCCGGGGATGCGCAGCTCCACGTGACAGCCGACCGACATCGCCGAGGTGACCGGGCCGGGCACCACCATGGCTGAGCGCTCCAGCCGGCGGGCGTAGCCCAGCGTGTTGCGGGCGCCGCTGCGGGAGCCGGCCTCGACCATGACGGTGCCGCGGGTCGCCGCCGCGATGACCCTGTTGCGGGTGAGAAACCTGGTCTTGTGCGGCCGCGTGCCCGGCGGCCACTCGGTCATGAGCAGCCCCTCATCGGCGATCCGCTCGAACACCGCCGAGTTGGACACCGGATACACCTGGTCGATGCCGCAGGCGAGCACAGCACAGGTCACGCCGCCGGCGGCGAGGGCGCCCCGGTGCGCGGTGACGTCGACGCCGAGCGCGCCGCCCGACACGACCGTCCAACCGCGCTCCGCCAGCCCGAACGCGAACTCGGAGGCGACGAACTGCCCGTAGGAGGTCACGGCCCGCGCCCCGACCACCGACACGGACCGCTCCAGGGCCTCGTCGAGCCGGACCGGGCCGCGCAGCCACAGGCACAGCGGCGGGTCGGTGTCGCGGCGCAGCACGTCGCCACCGTCCCGGCTGACCCGGGTGAGGTCGTCGAGCGCGGCGGGCCACTCGTCGTCGGCGGCGGTGACGATCCGGGCGCCGAGCTCGCCGGCCCGCTGCGTCATCGCGGCGGCAAGGGTGTCCGCGACGTGCCCGGTCCAGGCATCGGCGGAGCCGGTGCCTGGACCGAGGCCGGCCGCGTCCAGGCGGGTCCGGACGGCACCGGCGAGCGGCTCGCTGACCCCGCCGCGCAACGCCTTGAGCAGCGCCTCCGGCGCGCCCTCCCGGCGCACCAGCAGGCCGAGCTCCCGGCTGCCGGGCTCGACCAGGTGGGCCAGCGCCAGCCGCGCGGCCCGGTCGGTGGTGCTCATCGCCCTCTCCTTGATCGCATCTCGAGTGCCTCGTAGACGTCGTCGAGGCCTGGGCGGTCGCGGCCGTCGAGGTCGGCGACGGTCCACGCGACCCTGGTCATGCGGTCCAGCCCGCGCGCCGACAGCTGACCGCGGTCCATCGCGGTGGACAGCGGCCGCACCACGGTGCGCGGCAGGCGGAACCGCCCGGCGCGCAGCACGGCGGCGGGGACCTCCCCGTTGGACCGGGCGTGCGGTGCCCACCGGGCCGCCGCGGCCTGCCTGGCCCGCCCGACGCGCGCGGCGACCGTCGCCGACGACTCGGCCGGCTCGGCGTCGAACAGCGCCGCCGACCGCACCGCCACGACGTCGACCTGCAGGTCCACCCGGTCCAGCAGCGGCCCGGAGAGCCGGGACCGGTACCGGATGCGCGCTCCCGGCGGGCACTGGCACATCGCGTCGCCGCCGGGCTTCGCGCAGGGGCAGGGGTTGGCGGCGAGGACCAGCTGAGCGTTGGCCGGGTAGACCGTCTCGCCGTGGACGCGGCGCAGCCGCACCTCGCCGTGCTCCAGCGGCTCGCGCAGCGCGTTGAGCGCGCTCGCGGCGAACTCGGCGCACTCGTCGAGGAACAGCACGCCGCGGTGGGCGAGGCTGATCGCGCCGGGCTTGGCGATGCCGGAGCCGCCGCCGACCAGGGCCGCGATCGAGGCGGTGTGGTGCGGTGCCTGCAGCGGCGCCCGGCGGATCAGGCCCGCGCCCGGCGGCAGCTCACCGGCGACGGAGTGCAGTGCCGTGACCTCGATGGCCTCCTCCTCGGTCAGCTCGGGCAGGATGCCGGGCAGCCGCTGGGCGAGCATCGTCTTGCCCGCGCCGGGCGGGCCGAACATCGCCAGGTGGTGCCGGCCGGCCGCGGCGAGCTCGACGGCCCGCCGGCCGCGCTCCTGGCCGAGGACGTCGGCGAGGTCAGCCCAGGGCGGCTGCGCCGGCGGTGTCCCCGGCGGCGGGTCGAGCAGCGCCTCGGTGCCGTGGACGAACCCGATGATCCGGCCGAGGCAGTCGGCGGCGCGGACGCGGATGTCGGGCACCAGCCGGGCCTCCTCGACGTTGCCGGGCGGGACGACGACGAGGTCGGCGCCGGCCCGGCTCGCCGCGAGCACGGCCGGCAGGACGCCGCGGACCGGCCGGAGGGTGCCGTCGAGGCCGAGCTCGCCGAGGACGACCGCGTCGACGAGCAGCCCGGTCGGCAGGTTGGCACCCGCGGCGAGCACCGCGAGGGCCATGGCGGTGTCGAAGCCGGAGCCGTGCTTGCGCACATGCGCCGGTAGCAGGTTGACGGTGATGCGCTGCTGGGGCCAGACGGCCCCGGAGTTGTGCACGGCGGCCCGGATGCGGTCGCGGGCCTCGGTGAGCGCGGCGTCGGGCAGGCCGGACACGACGAGGCTCGGCAGGCCGGGGGCGACGTCGGCCTCGACGACGATCACCTGCCCGACGACGCCCTGCAGGGCGACCGAGCGGATCTTCGCGTAGCCCATCAGAACACCCCGCGGAGGTGTTCGACGCCGACGGTGCGGCCGCCGAGCAGGACGCTCACCACGTCGAAGCGGACCTGCGGCCGCCGGCCGCCGGCGTGCAGGGCCAGCCACCGGGCGGCGAGCCGGCGCAGCCGGACCGCCTTGCGCGCGTCGACCGCCTCGGCCGGCGTGCCGAACCTGCCGCCGCGGCGGGTCTTCACCTCGACGAACACCAGCAGCGGGCCGTCCCGGGCGACCAGGTCGATCTCGCCGGACGGGCAGCGCCAGTTGCGGTCGAGCACGACGAGGCCGCGGGCGAGGAGGTGCCGTGCGGCCAGGCGCTCGCCATAGCGGCCGACGAGCTGGTTGGTGTTCGTCATGCCGGGCAGCCTGCCGCGATTCCGCGGGCGGCGCGCGGCGGTGGCGGCGGATCTGTGGACAACGGGCCGCTTGTGGAAAACCTGCGGCGCGCCGCCCCAGACCCCGCGGACAACGCGCCGCTTGTGGAAAACCTGCGGCGCGCCGCCCCAGACCCCGCAGACAACGCGCCGCTTGCGGTGAACCACGGAGCGCCGTCTCACCCCCTATGGACGACGGACCGGGAAACCGCGGAGCGCCGTCTCAGACCAGTGACAACCGCCATTGCTCCTCGACCACGTCGACGCCGTAGACCGCCGCCGGCGTCGCGCTCTCCAGCACGAACCCGGCCCGCTCGTACAGATGCCGCGCGGCCGTCAGCACGTCGTGCGTGTACAGGACCATCTCGCGGTACCCCACCCGCTTCGCGAACCGCACGCACTCCTGCACCAGGGCCCGGCCGGCCCCCATCCCCCGCGCCGACGGCTCGACGAACAGCAGCCGCAGCTTGGCCACCCCGTCACCGGCCCGCACGCAGAAGATCGAGCCGACGGGCGCCCCGTCGACCTCCGCGATCCACCCGGCCTCGGTACGCGGGTCGTGCGACGTCGCGTAGTCCGCCACGATCCGGGCGACCATCGCCTCGAAGGTGGCGTCCAGCCCGTACTCCGCCGCGTACAGCGCGCCGTGCCGCTGCACGACCCAGCCGAGGTCCCCGGGCAGCGGTGGGCGCAGCACGACGGTGCGGGCCGGCAGTACCCCGTCGAACACGGACCGGATCGTGGTCATCGCCGCGACCAGACGCCGCCGGTCGACCTCCCCCACGCCGGCGAGCAGCCCGGCGATCTGCTCCTCCGAGCGGGCGTCGAGCGCCGCGAACGCCTCCCGCCCGGCCGGGGTCAGCTCGATGCGGCGGCGGCGCGCGTCGGCCGCGGAGCGGGAGCGCGCGACGAGCCCGTCGGCCTCCAGCCGCCCCAGGATCCGGCTCAGGTACCCGGCGTCGATGTCCAGCAGCCTGCGCAGCTCGGCGGTGTCGTGCGCCCGGTCGACGGCCAGCTCGTACAGCACCCGCACCTCGGCCAGCGAGTACGCCGAGTCGAGCAGTCCGGCCCGCAGCACGCCGATCAGGTTCGTGTAGTAGCGGTTGAACTCGCGTACCGCCGCGATAGTCATAGTTGACATAGTCAACGATTCTCTTGACGGGGTCAACAATGCCGAAAGCCCACCGACGTGGCGTCGTAACTCCAAGGAAACGCTGCGTCGTCAGGCTTGCCGCATGTCGCTACGTCACGTGATCGTGCAACTGCCGGACCGGCCCGGCTCCCTCGGTCAGGTCACCACGCTGCTCGGCCGCCTCGGCGTGGACATCCGGCAGATGCGGGTGCTGAGCCGCGACGGCACGGTCGCCACCGACGAGTTCACCGTGAGTGTCCCCGGCGTCGTGATCGACCGCTCCCTGCCCGGGCTACTCGAGGAGATCCAGGGCGTACGGGTCCTCGAAATGTGGGCCGTCGATGCCCCCAGCGAGATAGCGGGCGCTATCGTGTAGGACTATGACCGCTCCGGCCGACAAGCTCGTGGAGCTGCTCGAGACGCTCCCCGCCACCACCCGCCAGGAGATCACCGCCTGGCTCCTCGACCGCGGCGCGCCGTCGCAGGCCAGCAGCGGCAGCCTGCTCGCGGCCGCCGCCGAACTGCGCACCGGGGCGCTGACCGGCGCGCACAGCGCTCTCGGCGGCGTCCTGCCGGCGGGTGAGGAGAGCCAGCTGGTCACGTTCCGCCTGCCCGCCGAGCGCCACGCCGAGCTGCGGGCCTGGTGCTCCGAGCACGGGTTCACGATGGCGGCGGTGGTCCGCGGGCTGATCGAGCGGTTCCTCGAAGAGCAGCTGCGCCGCAAGTGACCAGAGCCGAGGCGGACGGTGTCAGGGCGACGCACGAGCAACTGCCCGAGGCGATGCGCGCGGCGGTCGACGACTTCGCCAGGCACCTGGCCGGCGAGCGCAACCGGTCGGAGCACACGGTGCGCGCCTATGTCGGCGACGTCGTCTCCCTGCTCGCCCACGCCGCCCGCGCCGGCACCACCGCGCCAGGCGAGCTGACGCTCATGGTGCTGCGCGGCTGGCTCGCCCGCCGCCGGGCCGCCGGGGCCGCCCGCACCAGCCTGGCCAGGCACGCCGCGGCGGCGAGGACGTTCACCGCCTGGGCGCACCGCGAAGGGCTCCTCTCCACCGACCCGGGCCAGCGCCTGGCCAGCCCGAAGGCGCACCGGGACCTGCCGACCGTGCTGCGCGCCGACCAGGCCGAGACCTTGGTGACGGCGCCGGCCGGCCGCGACGACGCCGTCGGCCTGCGCGACCGGCTGGTCCTGGAGCTGCTGTACGCGACCGGCATCCGCGTCAGCGAGCTGTGCGGCCTCGACCTCGGCGACGTCGACCGGATGCGCCGCGTCGTGCGGGTCGTCGGCAAGGGCGACAAGGAGCGCGCGGTGCCGTACGGGCTGCCCGCCGAGCAGGCGCTCGCCGCATGGCTGCGGCACGGCCGTCCGGCCCTCGCCGGGCCGGCCAGCGCGGCGGCCCTGCTCCTCGGTGCCCGGGGCGGCCGGCTGCAGCCCACCGCCGCCCGCCGCCTCGTCGACGGCCACGCCAGGGCGGCCGGCCTGCCCCACACATCCCCGCACGACCTGCGCCACAGCGCCGCGACCCACCTGCTGGAGGGCGGCGCCGACCTGCGATCGGTGCAGGAGCTGCTGGGGCACGCCTCGCTGTCCAGCACCCAGATCTACACACACGTCTCGATCGAGCGGCTGCGGTCCGCGTACGAGCAGGCCCACCCCCGCGCATGACGCCGGCGACTCCGAGCAAGCCGGCCCGGCGCGGCGGCGCAGGACATTAAGATCGTGGATGTGTCCGCACCGGAGCCGATTCCCGGCGCGCGGCTGCTGTTCTCCAACGACGCAGCGGTCGCGCAGCTCAACCACGGCTCGTTCGGCATGGTGCCGGTCCCGGTGCAGCGCGCCCAGCAGCGGCTGCGCGACGAGATGGAGGCCAACCCGCCCCGGTTCTTCAGCGTCGGACTGGAGGAGCGGATCGCGCACGTACGCCGGCACCTCGCCGCATTCGTCGGAGCCGATCCCGACGGCAGCGCCCTGATCGAGAACGCCACGACGGGCGCGGCGACCGTCCTGGCCGGACTCGACGTTGACGCCGGCGACGAGATCGTCACCACCGATCACGGGTACGGCGCGGTCGACCTCGCCGTCGACGAGTTCTGCCGCCGCACCGGCGCGCGGCGGCGGGTGGCCCGGATGCCGCTCGCCCCGGACGACGACACCGCCGTCGCCGCGGTCCTGGACGCCGTCACCGGCCGGACCCGGCTGGTGATCGTCGACCAGATCACGTCGCCGACCGCCCGGCTGCTGCCGGTCCACCGGATCGTCGAGGCGGTCCGCGCCCGGGCCGGCGAGCGCGTCGCGGTCCTCGTCGACGCGGCGCACGCACCGGGCCTGTTGCACGAGCCTGCGGCAGGTCTCGGCGCCGACTTCTGGGTCGGCAACTTCCACAAGTGGGCCTACGCGCCCCGCGGCACGGCCCTGCTCTCGGTGGCGCCCCGCTGGCGGGAGCGGCTCCGGCCGCTGGTCGTGTCGTGGAGCCAGCCCGCCGGCTTCCCCGGCAACCAGGAGTGGGTCGGCGCCCGCGACTACACCCCCTGGCTCGCCGCGCCCTCCGGCCTGTTCGTGCTGCGGTCCCTCGGCGTGGATGCGGTACGCCGGCACAACGTCGCGCTCGCCGAGCACGGCCAGGCCCTGCTCGCCGCCGCGCTGGGCGTGACCGCGCCCGCCCGCACCGGGCTGCCGATGACGGTCGTGCCGTTGCCGCCGGGCGCCGCGGACGACTCGGCGGCCGCGGCCGCCCTGCGCCGCCGCATCTCGGACGAGCTCACCACCGAGGTCGGCCTGAACTCCTGGCGCGGCCGTGGCTACCTGCGGTTGTCGGCGCAGGTGTACAACCGCGCCGAGGACTTCCGGCGCCTCGCCGACGGCCTGCCCGAACTGCTGCGCCGCTGACCGGCACACCGCCGCGACGGCCGTAACCTGCCGCGGGAGGCGGGCCCGGCGCGGCGGGGTCACCAGGGCAGGAGGCGGACTCGGCCGCGGTGCAGCAGGCTCAGCGGGTCCAGGTACACCTCCCCCGAGCGCAGGCCCCAGTGCAGGCAGGCGGGTGCCGGGCAGCCGGTGTGCCCCGCCCGCAGCGTGCCCAGCGGCGTCCCGGCCGACACCACGGTGCCGGCGCGGACGGCGGCGTCCACAGGCTCGTACGTGGTCCGCAGACCGCCCGGGTGCGACACGCTCACCACCGGCCGCCCGGCGACCATGCCGGCGAAGGCGACCACCCCGGGACCGGCGCTGCGCACCTCGGCACCGGGCGCGCCCAGCAGGTCCGCCCCGCGGTGTCCGGCCTGGTACGGGTCCGGCGGCGCCGCGAACCGCCGGGTCACGGTCACCGGCGGCGCCAGCGGCCAGCGGAAGGTCCCAGGACCCCGCTCGAAGGCCGGCGGACCGCGGAACACCACCGGGCCGGCGAGCGACGGGCCATGAAGCGGCACGACATGGGCCCGGCCAGCGGCTTGCGGAGCGAAGAGCAGCCGCGCGAAGGCCGGCCGCTCAGCCAGGACAGGGGCGGCAGCGGGGGCGGAGAACGAGAGCGCTACCAGTACAAGAGCGAGAAGGCGCATCGGCATGCGGCGAAGACTCGCCGATCCCGCCCCCACCGGCAACCGGCCGGCCGCGGATCTGTGGACAACGCGGCGCTTGTGGACAACCGTGCGAAGATCGCCGCATGAACGGCGTGCGGGTCGTGCTGATGACGATCGGGATCATCCTCGTGGGGATGGTCGCCTGGTGGTTGGTGAAGCTGCTCTTCGGGCTGGCGTTCTACCTGGTCCTCGGCCTGGTGGTGCTCGCCGGCGGCTACTACCTGTTCCTGAAAGCGACACGGCCGACCCGGCGCCGCTAGCGGGGCGCCGAGCCGGCCGGGGCAGCGGCGGTCAGCCGCCGAAGCCGTTGTCAGGCAGCGAGATGTCGGGCTTCTCCAGCTCCTCGACGTTGACGTCCTTGAAGGTCATCACCCGCACGTTCTTCACGAACCGGGCGGGACGGTACATGTCCCACACCCAGGCGTCGTGCATCTCGACCTCGAAGTAGACCTCGCCGTCGGAGTTACGCACGTGCAGGTCCACCTGGTTGGCCAGGTAGAACCGGCGCTCGGTCTCCACCACGTAGGAGAACTGGCGGACGATGTCGCGGTACTCCCGGTAGAGCTGGAGCTCCATCTCGGTTTCGTACTTCTCGAGATCTTCGGCGCTCATCGCGGTCCGCCTTCCATAGCCACATTGTCGCCCACTTGCGCCGGCACCGTCGCGGCCTCGCCGGGCGCCACGCCGACGTTACCGCGCCTTGGCCCCCGCTGCCCCACCGCCGCCACGTTCGCGTAGGAGAAACGGTGCTCGGCGCACGGACCGTGCGCCACGAGCGCCGCCTGGTGCACCGGCGTGCAATACCCTTTGTGCTCGTCGAAGCCGTATTCAGGGTGCGTCGTGTGCAGCGCCCGCATGATCCGGTCCCGGGTGACCTTCGCCACCACACTCGCCGCCGCCACACAGGCCGCCACCTGGTCGCCCTTCCACACGGCGAGGCCGGGTGCGCCGAGGCCGTCGACGCGGAAGCCGTCGGTGAGGGCGTAGTCGGGCCGCTCGGCCAGGCCGGCGAAGGCGCGCCGCATGCCGGCGAGGTTGGACACGTGCAGCCCCCGGCGGTCGATCTCACCCGGCGGGATGACCACCACCGACCAGGCGGTGGCGCGCGCGACGACCTCGTCGTAGATCCGCTCGCGGGCCGCGGCGGTGAGCAGCTTCGAGTCGTTGAGCTCCTCGATCTCGCCGCGGCGGCCGTGCGGCAGGATGACCGCGGCGACCACGAGCGGCCCGGCGCAGGCGCCCCGGCCGGCCTCGTCGGCGCCGCCGACCCGCTCGAAGCCACGCCGCTGCAGCGCCCGCTCCAGGGCCCACAGCCCGGCGGCGCGGTGCACGACGGTGCGCGGCGGGGCCAGCATCAGGCCACCGCCCGCAGCAGGTCGGGCAGGTCCGGCGGGTAGAAGCGGTCGTTGGTGGTCTCCAGCGCCGCGGCGGACCACCAGCGGGCCTCGTCGATGCAGCCCTGCTCCACGTCGTTGAGCCGGGACAGGTCGATCTGCGTGTCGGCGGCCCGCGCGACGAAGAACGACTGCTCCTGGGAATACCAGTGACCATCGAAGGGGAACGACACGGTGTCGGTGCGGACCGGCCCGATCAGGTCGGCGGCGGCGAAGCGCAGGCCCGTCTCCTCGAACGCCTCGCGCACCGCGGCCTCGAGCAGGCTCTCCCCCGGCTCCAGGCCGCCGCCGACGGTGAACCAGTAGGTGTGCTCGGGGCGCGCAGGGTCCCAGCCGTGCAGCATCAGCACGCGGCCGGCCGGGTCGAGCAGGAGCACCCGCGCGGCCCGGCGGTCGATGTGTCCCCCGACGTGGGTCATACGACGAGACTACGACGTCTCACTTCGCTGTCGGCGCCGGCACCTTGTCGAACGTCTCGGGCACGCTGAGCCATTTCGCCCGGGAGAACGGCCAGAAGACCACGAACGCCCTGCCCACCACGTCGTCCTCGGAAATGGTGGCCTGGATGGGATCCTTGTTGTGGCGCAGGAAGTTGTACCGGGAGTCGCCGGATCTCGACCGGTGATCGCCCATCACCCACAGCCTGCCCGCCGGGACGGTGACGTCGAACTGCTCCTCGCTGGGGAGGTCCTGCAGCCCGCTCTCGTCGGCGTAGATGTAGGTCTCGTCGAGGGCCTTGCCGTTGACCGTGATGCGCTGCTTGTCGTCGCAGCAGACCACGTGGTCGCCGCCGGTGGCGATGACCCGCTTGATGAAGTCCTCCTCGGACGGGTCGTTGCGCCACGAGTCGGGGGCTTCGAAGACGATGACCTCGCCCCGGTGCGGGGACCGGAAGTCATAGACGAGCTTGTTGACGAGCACTCGGTCGCGGATGAGGAGGGTGTTCTCCATCGACTCGGACGGGATGTAGAACGTCTGCAGGACGAAGGCCCGGACCACGACTGCGACGATGATCGCCACGCCCAGAAGCACGGGCAACTCGCGCCAGAACGTGTTGGGGCGCTTGGTCTGCTCGTCAATCACGCCCTGAGGGTACGTGTTCCTCACCATCGACGACGCCTCAACCGCTCCTGACGCGCCGAACGGGTCGAAACCGTGAGAGAAACCGCGAGTGGGGCAAGCACCATATCGGGCACCAAAGGTAATTCGGGCGCCTTCGTCACTCTCGGACCCACCGGCCCGGATGCGTTCTTCGGCACATTCTTGAATGTGTCGGGTACCGGCAGCCAACCCCATCGCCCGCTCGGCCACAGGATGACGAAGGCTCGCCCGATGACGTTGTCGATCGGCACCTGTCCCTGGCACCGGGAGTCCTGCGACACGCCGCGGTGGTCGCCCATCACGAACATCTGCCCGGGCTCGACCTTGATCGGCCCGAACCGGCGGGCCGTGCACTGTTTCGGGTTGGGCGTAGCGTCCAGGGGTGAGTCCTCGTAGACATACGCCGACTCGT
Organism: Dactylosporangium sp. NPDC050688; assembly: GCF_040654515.1. Classification (NCBI taxonomy): domain Bacteria; kingdom Bacillati; phylum Actinomycetota; class Actinomycetes; order Micromonosporales; family Micromonosporaceae; genus Dactylosporangium; species Dactylosporangium sp. NPDC050688. The sequence goes on along the minus strand of NZ_JBFAIC010000001.1, from coordinate 124,863 downwards.
CCAGCGGGTAACCGTTGACGAACACCCGACCCTGCACGTCGCAGCACGACACGGTGTCGCCGGGCAGGCCGATGACCCGCTTGATGAAGTCCTTCTCGCCGGGCTGGCTGAAGCCGACGAGGTCGCCGACGGTGCGGCCGAGCTCGGCGAAGAAGCCGGCGTCCTTGTCGACCTGGTTCTCCGGCGCCCAGTTGGCCGGGCCCTGGAACACGACGACCTCGCCGCGCTGGGGCTCGCGGATGTCGTAGAGCACTTTGTTGACCAGCACCCGGTCGCCGACGAGGAGGGTCTCCTCCATCGAGCCGGACGGGATGAAGAACGCCTGCACGAGGAACGTGCGGATGAGCACCGCCAGGCAGAACGCGACGATCAGCAGCAGCGGCAGCTCCTGCCACAGCGGCATGTTCTTGCGCTTCTTGCGGACCTTGCTGCGCCAGGAGGTGGCGCTGTCGTCGTCGTAGGCGCCACGGGTCCGGGCCGACGCGCCCCGGCCGCGGTCGTAGCCACGCTCGCCGGTGCGCTCGCCGGTGCGGCGCCCGTCGTGGCCGCCGCGCTCGTCGTATCCCCGCTCGTCATAGCCGCGGGCGTCGTATCCCCGCTCGTCGTATCCACGCGCGTTATAGCCCTCGGCGTCGTAGCCTCGCGCGTTGTAGCCCTGGGCGTCGTAGCCGCGGTCGTCATACCCACGGCCGTCGTAGCCGCGGCGGTTGTAGCCCCGCGCGTCGTAACCGCGCTCGTCATAGCCCCGGGAGTCATACCCGCGGTCGTCGTAGCCCCGGTCGTCGAAGGCGCGGTCGCGCACGATCGGCGGCTCGTCGCGGTCCCAGCGGCCCCGTCCGGGGTCGCGACCACCGTATGGGTCCTCCCAGCGGTCGTCGCCGCGATAGGACCGGTCGTCGCCACGGTGGGCCGCGCGGGCGTCGCCGCGGCCCCAGGCGTCGAACGTCGGCTGGCTCTCGTGCCGGCCGCCGCTCGGCTGGCCCCAGTAGTCGTGGTCCGGGTAGGTGTTGCCGCCGAAACCGAGCTGCCCACGCTCTCCGCCCTCCTGGTCGAGGGGGCGGCGGCGTGGGGGTATGTCATCGCCGCGATCGTCGTAACCATCGCGGCCATAGTCGCTTGCCATCGGCGTCAGCCTAGAGGCACAAGACCAAATTGGGGAGCCCGGCACCGGTTCACCGGAAAGCGAGCTTTCAGGTGAACGACTTCGAGGAGGACCCGTGCGCGGGCCCTCCTCGAAGAAAGTCGATCAACGGTGCGGCTCAGCCGACCTTGGTCTCGCGCTTCTCCTTGATCTTGGCCTTCTTGCCCCGGAGGTCGCGCAGGTAGTAGAGCTTGGCCCGGCGCACGTCGCCACGGGTGACGACCTCGATGCGGTCGACGGCGGGGCTGTTGACCGGGTAGGTGCGCTCGACACCGACGCCGAAGCTCACCTTGCGGACCGAGAAGGTCTCCCGCAGGCCGTCACCCTGGCGACGGATCACGACGCCCTGGAAGACCTGGACCCGGGACCGGTTGCCCTCGACGACCCGCGCGTGCACCTTGATGGTGTCGCCGGCGCGGAAGCTCGGGATATCGGTCCGCTGCGACATTGCGTCGAGCGCGTCCAGCGTGTTCATCGCGGCAGTTCCTCGTCACTCAAGGCACGCCCGAATCCATGGCGCGCGAATGTCAGATGATCATGGGTGCGCAGGCGTCGGCCCGCAGCAACCCCACTACTTTGCCACATCGACGCCCGGAACCTGAAATCCGGCCCCCGGGAGGAGGTCGGGGCGGCGTTCGGCGGTGCGGCGGAGTCCTTCCTCGCGCCGCCAGCGGGCGATCCTGCCGTGGTCGCCGGAGCGCAGCACGTCCGGCACGTCCAGGCCACGCCAGGTCGGCGGTTTCGTGTACATCGGCGCCTCCAGCAGCCCAGCCGCGTGCGACTCCTCCACAAGGGAGTCGGCGTTGCCCAGCACCCCGGGCAGCAGCCGGGTGACCGCCTCGAGGATCACCAGCACCGCGACCTCGCCGCCGAAGAGCACGTAGTCGCCGAGGGAGACCTCGCTCACCCGCATCCTGGTCGCGGCGTGCTCGATCACCCGCTGGTCGATGCCCTCGTACCGCCCGCAGGCGAACAGCAGGTGCGGGTCGTCGGCCAGCGACCGCGCCGCGGCCTGCGTGAACGGCGTCCCTGCCGGGCTGGGCACGACCAGGTGGGTGTCGGGGCCGGCCAGCTCGTCCAGGGCCTGCCCCCACGGCTCGGGGCGCATGACCATGCCGGGGCCGCCGCCGTAGGGCGTGTCGTCGACGGTGCGGTGCACGTCGTGGGTCCAGCGGCGCAGGTCGTGCACGGCCAGCTGGAGGATCCCGGTGCCGCGGGCCTTGCCGATCAGCGACAGGTCCAGCGGGGCGAGGTAGTCCGGGAAGATCGTGACGACGTCGACCCTCATAGGTCGAACAGGCCTTCCGGCGGGGTGATGACGATCCGCCCGCCGGGCACGTCGACCTCGGGGACGATCTCGCGGACGAACGGCACCAGGCCGGTGCGGCCGTCGGTGAGCCGCACGACCAGCAGGTCGTGCGCGGGCGCGTGGTCGATGCGCAGCAGCTCGCCGACCTTCTCCCCGGCCGCGTCGACGACGGCGAGACCGACGAGGTCGTGGTCGTTGAACTCGTCGGGATCCGTCGGGGCCGGGATGGTGGCGCTGTCCACGCAGAGCAGCACGCCGCGCATGTCCTCGGCGAGGTTGCGGTCGTAGATGCCCTCGAACACGACGAGCAGCTTGCCCTGGTGGGGGCGGACCGACTCGACGGTGAGGGTCGCCGGCGGGCGCCAGGCACCGGCCGGGACGTTCTGCAGATGCCGGACCGCCGTCGAGTCGGTCACCAGGACCGACCCGACGGCGAAACGATCTGCCGGATCATCGGTGCGGACGTCAACCACGACCTCGCCGCGGATGCCGTGCGCCCGAAATATCTGACCGACGACGAGGAGCATGGATCAGTACGCGTCGACGATCTCGACGCGGACGCCGCGGCCGCCGATCGATGTGATCACCTGGCGAAGTGCCTTCGCGGTGCGACCACCGCGACCGATCACCGTGCCGAGATCCTCCGGGTTGACGCGGACCTCGAGGCGCTGGCCGCGCCGGGAGTCGACCATGCGGACGCGGACGTCGTCGGGGTTGTCGACGATGCCCTTGACCAGGTGCTCCAGCGCGGGGCGCAACACGTCAGGCCTCCGTGCCGGCGCCGGCACCGGTCTGCTCCTCAGCCTGCGCGGCCGGGGCCTCGGCCTCGGCCTTCTTCTTCGGCTCGGCGGCCTTCTTCGCCTTCGGCGCCTCGGCGAGACCGGCGGCGGCCTGCGCCTCGGCCTCGTAGGTGGCGCGACGGTCGGGCGCGACGGCCCGGACCTTCAGCGGCTCGGCCGGCGCGGGCAGACCCTTGAACTTCTGCCAGTCACCGGTCTTGGAGAGGATGGCCTGCACGGCCTCGCTCGGCTGGGCGCCGACCGACAGCCAGTGCTGGACGCGCTCAGAGTTGACCTCGATGCGCGAGGGCTCCTCCTTCGGGTGGTAGAGCCCGACGAACTCGATCGCCCGACCGTCACGCTTGGTGCGTGCGTCGGCGACGACGATGCGGTACTGCGGGTTGCGGATCTTGCCCATCCGCAGGAGCCGGATCTTGACGGCCACTTGGTTGCTCGCTCCTGGATCTGTGTGGAAGCCGAGCGAACGTCCGGACACCGTGGGGATTGGCGCCTTCGGCTGCTCTGACGGAAAGGACCCGACGCCGGGTTAGAGGGCTCGACGCGAAACCTGATACCAGCGGTCCATTGTGCCAGACCCGTTACCGACCGCAAAAACGGATGCCGGTTATCGGGCCGGCGGCCGGTCCCAGCCGCGCTCCAGCGAGGGCAGCGTCCAGTGCGCCGGCGGGGTGAAATCGGTCCAGGTGCCGTCGAACGGGAACTGGCCCGCCTCGATCTCCTTGACGACCCGCTCACCCTCGGCGCGCACCGTGGCCTCGTCGGGCACCCAGTAGTGCTCCGGCAGGGCGAGGCGCTCCAGGAACTCCTCCTCGTCCTTCCAGCGCCACACCCGGTCCGGGGCCACGACGATGTCGAGGTCCCAGTCGGTGACGTCGACGCCGCTGGTGCCGTCCTCGTCGCGCCAGCGGACCGCGGGGAGTTCCAGGTTGACGTACCAGTTGGTGAAGCGCCCCTCGTCGTCGTGGAACCACCAGACCGAGTGCGCGGGGTCGCCGGGCCGGTGCAGCTTGAGCACGCCGGGCCCGTTCCAGATGCCCTCCTTGAGCGCGGTGCCCCGGGTCACGAACTCGGCGAAGGGCATCGTGCGCATGCCGAACCCGTCGCCGGAGACCTCGTTGACGACCGGCGTGCCCCGCGCGATCCACACCAGCAGGCCGCGCTCGTCGTCGGAGACGACCCTGGCCGGGCGGACCCAGCCGAGCCTGCCCCGCCGCACGTTGCGGTGCATGATGACCTGCCCGGGCGTGAACCTCACGGTCAACGGCGCTCCCTCGGTCGGTCCCAGCCCTCGGTGACGGGCGGCGGGACGCTCCAGTCGGCCGGTGGGCGGAAGTCGGTCCAGGTGCCGTCGAACGGCCAGGCGCCGGCCTCGATCGCCGGCACGACCTGCCGCCCCTGCTCCCAGACCGCCTCGGCGTCGCCGACCCAGTAGTGGTCGGGAAAGGCGAGACGCTCGGTGAACTCGTCCTCGTCCTTCCAGTCCCAGCGCCGGTCCGGCCACACCCAGATGTCCAGGTCCTGGTCGGTGAGGTCGATCCCGGCCACGTCGCCGTCGTCCCAGGTTACCGACGGCTCCTCCAGGTTGACGTACCACGCCCGGAAGCGGCCGGCCGGGTCGAACAGCCACCACACCGAATACGCGGCGCCGCGCGGGTTGAACTTCAGGATGTCGGGTCCCCGGTACACATCCTGGATGATCTTCTTCGGCGTCTCCACCCATTCGGCGAAGGACATGTCGCGCGGCCCGCGGCCGTCGACGGTGACCTCACGGATGAGGGGGCTGCCGGTCGTCATCCACAGCCGCATGCCGAGCGCGTCGTCGGCGACGACCCGGGCCAGCGGGGCCCAGACGAGCGTCTCACGAGCGAAGTGCCGGTGCAGGACCACCCGTCCGGAACTCAGCGCCACCCGTCGATCATAGGACGACGCGCCCCTTGAGAACGATGCGCCGAGGCCGCAGCAGCTCGGTCAGGTCGTGGCGCGGATCACTGTCGTAGACGACGAGGTCGGCCAGACCGCCCTCGACCAGGCCGGGGAAGCCGAGCCACGCCCGGGCGCCCCACGAGCCGGCCCGCAGCACGTCCGCCGCCGGGATGCCGGCCTCGCGGTGCAGCAGCAGCATCTCCTCGGCGGCCAGACCGTGCGCGATGCCACCGCCGGCGTCGCTGCCCACGTAGATCGGCACGCCGGCCTCGTACGCCTGGCGCACCACCGACGGGAAGCGGTCGCGCAGCGCGAGCATGTGCCGGGCGTAGGCGGGGAACTTCGCCTCCGCCGCCGAGGCGATCCCGCCGAACGTGGCGATGTTGATCATCGTGGGGACCAGCGCGGTGCCCTGCTGCGCCATCACGGCGATGTCGTCGCCGGACAGGCCGGTGCCGTGCTCGACGGAGTCGACGCCGGCGCGCACGAGCGCGGCCACGGACTCCTCGGCGAACGTGTGCACCGCGACCCGTGCCCCGGCGGCGTGCGCCGCGGCGACGGCGCCGGCCATCGACTCCAGGTCCCAGGCGGGGGCGAGGTCGCCGACGCCCCGGTCGATCCAGTCGCCGACGAGCTTCACCCAGCCGTTGCCGAGCCCGGCCTGCCGGGTGACCTCCTCGGCGAGCGACCCGGCGCCCACCTCGACACCGATGTCACGCAGGTAGCGCTTCGGCGGCGCGACGTGCCGCCCGGCCCGCGCCAGCCGCGGCACCTCCGGGTCGTCGTCGAGCATCGGGTACGGAATCGGCGAGCCGGCGTCGCGGATCGCGAGCACCCCGGCGTCACGGTCGACGAGCGCCAGGCTGCGGGCCGCCTCGACCCCGGCGGAAGGGTGCCCGCCGGGCGCGATGCCCAGGTGGCAGTGCGCGTCGACCAGCCCCGGCAGGACGAACCCGCCGTCGGCGACGGTCTGCGACCCCGGCACCGGCTCGAACGTCACCCGGTCGCCGACCAGCCACAGGTCGCGGCGGGTGTCGTCGGGCAGCAGCACGCCCCGGACGTGCAGCGGGTCAGGAGTCCTTGTCACGCTTCTGCAACTTCGAGAAGTCGAGCTTCGGCAGCTTGAACCCGGCGGGCAGGCCGGCCGCGTTGGGGTCCATGGCGGCCGGGTCGAACCCCGGCGGCAGCTGCGGCATGCCGGCGCCGAGCCGGGGCTGGCGCATGCCGCCACCGCCGCCGCCCTTGCCGCCCTTGCGCTTGTTCTTCGGCGACTTGGTCGCCTTGCGGCGCATGCCGGGCACACCCATCATGCCGCCCATCTGCTTCATCATCTTCTGCGCGTCGGCGAAGCGGCTGAGCAGCTGGTTGACGTCGGTGACGGTGACGCCCGAACCGTTGGCGATACGGACCCGGCGGGACGCGTTGAGGATCTTGGGGTTGGTCCGCTCGCCCGGGGTCATCGAACGGATGATCGCGGTGACCTTGTCGAAGTGCTTGTCGTCGATCTCGGCCAGCTGGTCCTTCATCTGCCCCATGCCGGGCATCATCGCCAGGACGTTGGCGATCGGGCCCATCCGCCGCACCGCCTGCAGCTGCTCGAGGAAGTCCTCCAGCGTGAACGTCTCGCCGCCCATGATCTTGGCGGCCATCCGCTCCTTCTGGTCGTCCTCGAAGGCCGCCTCTGCCTGCTCGATGAGGGTGAGGACGTCGCCCATGCCGAGGATGCGCGAGGCCATCCGGTCGGGGTGGAAGACGTCGAAGTCCTCGAGCTTCTCACCGGTGGAGGCGAACATGATCGGCTGGCCGGTGACGTGCCGCACGGACAGCGCGGCACCACCTCGGGCGTCGCCGTCGAGCTTGGACAGCACCACGCCGGTGATGCCGACGCCGTCACGGAACGCCTGGGCCGTGGTGACCGCGTCCTGACCGACCATCGCGTCGATGACGAAGATGACCTCGTCGGGGTCGACCGCGTCGCGGATGTCGGCGGCCTGCTGCATCATCTCGGCGTCGATGCCCAGCCGGCCGGCGGTGTCGACGATGACGATGTCGCGCATCTGGCGCCTGGCGTGCTCGATCGACTCGCGGGCGACGCTGACCGGGTCGCCGACGCCGTTGCCCGGCTGCGGCGCGTAGACCTCGACGCCGGCCCGGCCGCCGAGCACCTGCAGCTGGTTGACGGCGTTGGGGCGCTGCAGGTCACAGGCGACGAGCAGCGGCTGGTGGCCCTGCGCCTTGAGCCAGCGGGCGAGCTTGCCGGCCAGGGTGGTCTTACCGGAGCCCTGCAGACCGGCGAGCATGATCACGGTCGGCGGGGTCTTGGCGAACTGGAGCCGGCGGGCCTCACCGCCCAGCGTCGCGACCAGCTCCTCGTGCACGATCTTGATGACCTGCTGGGCCGGGTTGAGCGCCTTGGACACCTCGGCGCCGCGGGCACGCTCCTTGAGCCGGCTGATGAAGTCCTTCACCACCGGCAGGGCGACGTCGGCCTCGAGCAGCGCGAGGCGGATCTCCCGCGCGGTCGCGTCGACGTCCGCGTCGGTGAGCCTGCCCTTGCTCTTCAGCTTCGAGAAGATGCCGGAGAGCCGGTCACTGAGGGTGTCAAACACGACGAATCCGTCCTCGAGGTAGGCGCTGTTGCAAAGGGTAACCGACGCCGGGGAGTCTCTAGGCGGGTGTCGCCGCCTGCAGCACGGCATCCTGCACCCTGGCACGGTCGTCGTCGGACAGCTCACCGGCCAGATAGAAGGCGTCGACCACCTCGCCGCCCAGGGTCGAGATCCGCGCGGAGCGCACGTCGGCACCCACGTCCTCCAGCGCCCGCGCCACCCGGAAGAGCAGCCCGGGGGTGTCGGAGGCGCGCAGCTCCAGCACGGTGGCGGCGGTCGCGGCGCTGGCCGGCTGCCACACCACCCGCGGCGGGACCGCGCTGCGGTGCCTGGCGGAGCGCTCACGGGCGGCCAGGCGCTCGGCGACGGGCAGCTCGCCGAGCACGGCGCGGCGCAGCTCGCTGCCGAGCGCCTCCCGGTCGACCTCCCCGCCGTAGCGGGGCTGGACCGCGCACACCATCCTGGCCAGGCCGCCGGTGCTGACCGTGTCGGCGGTGACCACGTCGAGCCGGTGCAGCGACAGGCAGCCGGCGACCGCGGCGAGCAGCCCGCGCCGGTCCTGGGCGGTCACGGACACCACGTCGGTCTCGATGCGCACCGACGGCAGCTTCTCCGGCTTGGGCAGCGCCGCGGCCGGCGACGGCGGCGGGGCGACCACGCCGGTGTCCAGGGCCCGCTCGACGTGGCGGACCAACTCGGCGATCAGCCGGCCCTTCCAGTCCGACCAGGCGCCGGGCCCGGTCGCGGCGGCGTCGGCGCGGGCGAGGGCGTGCAGCACGGCGAGGGTCGAGGCGTCACCGACGGCGGCGGCGACGGTGCCGATGGTGCGCGGGTCGCTGAGGTCGCGGCGGGTCGCCGTGTCCGGCAGCAGCAGGTGCAGCCGGACGACCTTCTCGACCAGGGCGACGTCGGCGTCGGGCAGGCCGAGCCGGGACGCGATGTCGGCGGCGATCGGCGCCCCGACCGTGCTGTGGTCGCCGGGCAGGCCCTTGCCGACGTCGTGCAGCAGGCCGCAGAGCACCAGCAGGTCCGGGCGGTCGACGTCGCGGGACAGCTTCGCCGCGTGGCGGGCCGTCTCGACCAGGTGCCGGTCGACGGTGAACAGGTGCACCGGGCTGTGCTGCGGCAGGCTGCGGACCCGGGCCCACTCGGGCAGCCAGTTCACGACCAGCCCGTAGCGGTCGCAGGCCTCCCAGATCGAGATCATCGACGGGCCGCTGCCGAGCAGCGTGAGCAGGGCGTCGCGGGCGGGCGCCGGCCACGGCTGCGGCATCGGCGCGGCGAACCCGCCGAGCCACTCCAGGGTCGCGTGGGCGATCGGCAGCTCGGCGCGGGCCGCGGCGGCGGCGACCCGCAGCGGCAGCGTCGGGTCGGGCCGCGGGGTCACGGCGGCCCGGGCGAGGACCACCTCACCGTGCTGCTCGACGACGTCGCGGGCGAGGGGGCGGCGCTCGGCGTGCCCGCGCATGCCGGGCGAGGACCAGCGCTCCACCGCCCGCCAGGCGTCGTCGCTGGCATACGCGATGGTGCGGGCCGCCTCGGCGATGCGCCGCAGCACCTCGTCACGGTCGCCGAGGTCGAGCAGCTCGGCGACCTCGTCGCGGTCCTGGGCGAGGAGCCGGTCGACCCGGCGGCCGCGCACGGCGTGCAACGCGTCGCGGACGTCGAGCAGGGTGCGGTGGGCGCCGCGGACCGCAGGGCGGGGTCCGTCGGCGACGCCGGCGAAGCCGATGCCGCGCAGCACGCCCACGTCACGCAGGCCGCCGCGGGACTCCTTGACGTCGCCCTCGAGCAGGAAGGCGAGCTCGCCGTGGGCGGACCAGCGGGCTTGGGTCAGCTCGCGCAGCACGGGCAGCAGGTGCCGCGCCTCGCGCCGCCACTGCGCCACGGCGGCGGTGTGCAGGCCGGCGAGCAGGGTGGCGTCACCGGCGATGAGCCGGGCGTCGAGCAGGCCGAGGGCGACCTTGAGGTCCTCCCGGGCCAGCACGAGGGCCTGCTCGGGGCTGCGGGTGGAGTGGTCGAGGGCGAACTTCGCGTCCCAGATCTGGTACCACATCCGGGTGCCGAGCGCGTCGGCCGTGGCCTCGGCGCCGGGCTCCCCGCTGTGCAGCAGGACCAGGTCGAGGTCGCTGCGCGGGGCGCACTCGCGCCGGCCCAGCCCGCCGACGGCGACGAGCGCGACACCGTCGGTGCCGCCCCCGGCATCGGCGTAAACCTTGGACAGCCAGGCGTCCAGCGCCGCGGAGCGCTCGGCACGCGCGACGGCACCCGCCCCGGTGGAAAGGACCGGAGCGGGTGCCGTCGGTTGCGTCATGTGCTCAGTATTCAGACAGTGATCAGGACTCGACTACAGGGCGTCGAGGCCGCGCTCGCCGGTGCGGACCCGGATGACCTCGTCGACCGAGGTGACCCACACCTTGCCGTCACCGATCTTGCCGGTGCGTGCGGCGGTGACGATGGCGTCGACGACCTTCTCGAAGTCCAGCTCGTCGGTGACGATCTCGACCCGGATCTTCGGCACGAACTCCACCGTGTACTCCGCGCCACGGTAGACCTCGGTGTGCCCCTTCTGACGTCCGTACCCCTGAACCTCGCTCACGGTCAGGCCGGCCACACCGAGTGCGTGCAGCGCCTCCTTCACCGCGTCGAGCTGGTACGGCTTGATGACCGCGGTCACCAGCTTCATGCCCATTCCCTCCGTCATCCCTCGACGCTAACCGGCAACTGATTCCGACGCCGGGGCTTGCGCCGCCGGTGCTGCTGATGCGCTTCCACCGATCCCGGCCATCGCGAAGGCACCGGCCGCCGCGCCGCCGCCCGCGGTGTTCAGGTCGTAACCACTCTCGGCGTGCTCGGCGATGTCGATGCCCTCGACCTCCGCCTCCGCCGAGGCCCGGAAGCCGATCGTCTTGTTGATGATCCACGCGAGGCCGAAGGCGATCACGAACGACCAGACGGTCACGATAGCCGCAGCGGCGGCCTGGCGGCCGAGCTGGGTGGCACCGCCACCGAAGAACAGGCCGTCACTCGCGCCGAGCGCATCCGTGATCGCGCCGTTGGCCTTGGAGTTGGCGAACAGACCGAGCCACAGGGTGCCGATCCAGCCGCCGACGAAGTGCACGCCGACGACGTCGAGCGAGTCGTCGAAGCCGAACCGGTACTTGAGGCTCACCGCGAGGGCGCAGACGGCACCGGCGACGAGGCCGAGCAGCACCGCGGCCCACGGGTCGATGAAGCCACAGGCGGGGGTGATGGCGACCAGGCCGGCGATGGCGCCGGACGAAGCACCGACCAGGGTCGGCTTCCGGTCACGGATCCACTCGACGAGAATCCAGCCGAGCACCGCGGCGGACGTCGCGACCTGGGTGTTGATGAAGGCCAGGCCGGTGACGCCGTCGACGGTCAGCTCGGAGCCCGCGTTGAAGCCGAACCAGCCGAACCACAGCAGGCCGGCGCCGAGCGCGACGAACGGCACGTTGTGCGGCTTCATGCTCTCCCGCGGCCAGCCGATGCGCTTGCCGACGACCAGTGCGACACCGAGTGCGGCGGCACCGGCGTTGATGTGCACGGCCGTGCCACCGGCGAAGTCGAGCGGGTGGAACTTCTGGGTGATCCAGCCACCGCCCCACACGTTGTGGGCGACCGGGAAGTAGACCAGCGTGGCCCAGCCGAAGGCGAACAGCAGCCAGCCGGCGAACTTCGTCCGGTCGGAGAGTGCACCGCTGATCAGCGCGACGGTGATGACCGCGAACGTCATCTGGAAGGCCATGAAGACGTAGGTCGGGATGCCCGTGGCGCCCCAGAGGTCGGTCTCGGCGAGGAACGTCTTGGTCCCCGGGAAGCTGCTCAGCTCACCGAAGAGGCCGCCGGCGGTGTCCGTGCCGAAGGACATGCTGAAGCCGTAGAACAGCCACAGGACGCTGACGAGCCCGATCGACGAGAAGCTCATCATCATCATGTTGAGGACGCCCTTGGAGCGGTTCAGGCCACCGTAGAACAGTGCCAGACCCGGCGTCATGAGCAGCACAAGTGCTGTAGAGATCAGCAACCATGCGGTATTACTGCCGTCAAAAGGCGTCGGTTCCGGCACGCCTGCCTCCTATAAGTCGGATCCTCCCTCCGGCCTTCGAGGCAGCGTCGCCCTTCAGCCGGTTGCGCGAGAGCTTCCAGGGCCCACGTTTCGCGCACCGACGCTGAGCGGTTTCTAAGGCGTCACGTCATGTTTCCAGCGTGTGAAGAAAGCTTCACACGTCGGACGTTCCCTATCGAAGGGCGTATTCGAGCGTGTGCCGTTCGTAGTCGATGAGCCGCAGGTCACGGACCGGACGGCGCAAATGCCCCTTGTGCACGATCCGCACGAATGCCGGGTCGCCCGCGGCCGCCATACGTCGAATTCCCTCGATGTGGTCGACGATGCGTTTCCTGATCACACGCACCAGGCGGTGCCGGTCGCGCGGGGTCAGCCCATAGGCGTCGGCGAACATCCGCAGCCGCCGCGGCCGGTTCGGCCGCTTCCAGCCCAGCGTGTAGGAGTCACGGTCGGAGAACAGCGGCACCCAGGTCCACGCGGCGTACGCCACGTCGTAGATCCTGGCGCCCGGCGAGGCGAGGTCGAAGTCGATCAGCGACAACGTCCCGTCGGGCCGCCAGATCACGTTGTGGGGGGCCGCGTCGTGGTGACAGATCACCTCGGTGTCCGGCGGCGGCGGGCCGAAGGAGCGCCACACCGCGTTGGGCGGCGGGCGGAACCCGGCCTGCGCGTCGTGGAACATCCGCAGCATCGTCGCCACGGTGACCATCGCCTCGTCGGTCACCCAGTGCGGGGCGAGCGGGTAGCCGCCCGACTCGCCCTCCAGGTAGGACAGGACCTCGCGGCCCCGCTCGTCGATGCCGAACGCCCGTGGCGCACCGGTGAAGCCGACATACTCCAGGTGCCGCAGCAGCGCATGCACCGCCGGCGTCCAGGGGCCGGCGTTGCGGCGCACGGTGTCTCCCGAGCGCACCACGACGGAGGTGTTTCCGCCGTGGAGGGGGATCTCCTGCTGCGTCACGTGTCGTCCTTCGTGAGCTCCGTCGGCCGGGCAGACCTACGCACCCGACCCAGTTACCGTGCCAAGCTACCGTCCGAGGTTACGCGTCCGTGCCAACGAGTGCGTCGACGAACTGTCGGGCATCGAACGGTGCGAGGTCGTCGGGGCCCTCGCCGAGGCCGACCAGCTTCACCGGGATGCCCAGTTTGCGCTGGACGGCGATGACGATCCCGCCCTTGGCGGTGCCGTCCAGCTTGGTGAGCACCACACCCGTGACATCGACCACCTCAGTGAAGACCCGCGCCTGCTCCAGGCCGTTCTGGCCGGTGGTGGCGTCGAGGATCAGCAGGGTCTCGTCCACCGGGCCGTGCTTCTCCACGACCCGCTTGACCTTGCCCAGCTCGTCCATCAGGCCGACCTTGTTCTGCAGCCGGCCCGCGGTGTCGATCAGCACGGTGTCCACACCGGCTTCGATACCCCGTTTGACCGCGTCGAACGCCACCGACGCCGGATCCGCGCCCTCGGGGCCGCGGACCACCTCGGCACCCACCCGGCCGCCCCAGGTGGCCAACTGCTCCGCGGCGGCGGCCCGGAACGTGTCGGCGGCGCCCATGACCACCGTGTGACCGTCGGCGATCAGTACCCGCGCGATCTTGCCGCAGGTGGTCGTCTTGCCGGCGCCGTTGACGCCGACGATCAGCAGGACCGCCGGGCGGCCGTCGCGCTGGGTCGCGGCCAGGCTGCGGTCCAGCTGCGGCTCGAGCGCCGCGACCAGCTCGTCGGCGAGCATGCCGCGCAGCTCGGAGGCGGTCGCCGTGCCGTGGACGCGGGCCCGATCCCGCAGCTTGCCGACGATGTCGGTGGTCGCGGCGACCCCGACGTCGGCGCCGATCAGGGTCTCCTCGATCTCGTCCCAGGTGTCGTCGTCGAGCTTGTCGCGCGACAACAGGGCGAGCAGGCCCTTGCCGAACACGTTCTGCGAGCGCGACAGGCGGGCGCGCAGCCGCACCAGCCGCCCGGCGGTCGGCTCCGGCACCTCGACCGGCGGGACCTCCACCACCGGCGGCGCCTCGACCACGGGCGGCGGTGCCTCGACCACGGGCGGCGGGGCCTCCACCACCGGCGGCGCCTCCACCACCGGCGGGGCGGCTGCGGGCGGCGCCTGCTTCGTCGGAGCCGGGGGCACCGGCTTCTCGGGTGCCCTCGGCGGGAGGGTCGGTGGTTTACGGAAACGGGGCGCTACCAGCGCGAGGGTCGCCCCGATCACCACGACGAGCAGCACCAGGCCGAAGACGATGTACGACTCCATGGCAGGAATCCTCCCAGACAACGTGCGCTGCGGCCTGCAGTGGCGCCAGGTCCGCCCACGCAGGATCATCTTCACTGCACCCCTAGCGTCCTGGAGGTCCACGACATGCCGGAGGACGACTCGCCCCGATCCCTCGACGAGGATCGCGGCCCGCTGCTGCTGGGTCCGGTCCTGCGCCGTATCGAAGGCGACCGCGCGACGATCTGGGTCGAGACGTCACACCCGGCAACGGTCGAGGTCGACGCCGCCCCCGCGGGCGGGTCCGCCCGCACCTTCACCGTCCACGGGCACCACTACGCACTGGTCGTGGTCTCCGGGCTGCCGCAGGACGCCGTCACGCCGTACACGGTGAAGATCGACGGCACGGAGGTCTGGCCCCTGCCCGGGGACACCTCCCCGCCCTCCGCCATCCGCACGAGACCGCCGGGCGCGCCGGTCCGGCTCATCTTCGGCTCCTGCCGGGAGTCGAGCCCGCTCAGCGTCACCCGCTTCCCGCCCGACGCGCTGGACGCCTACGCGGGGCGGCTCATCGAGTCGATCAACGCCGACGCCCCCACCGAGTGGCCCGACATGCTCGTGCTGCTCGGCGACCAGGTCTACGCCGATGAGACCCCCGAGAAGATCCAGAGGTGGCTCGGGCGCCGCAAGCGCCGCGCGGACGCGCCGGAGAAGCAGGTCGTGGACTTCCACGAGTACACGAAACTGTACCTCGATTCGTGGGGCGACCCCGAGATCCGCTGGCTGCTGTCCACCGTGCCCAGCGTGATGATCTTCGACGACCACGAGATCATCGACGACTGGAACACCTCGGACCGCTGGCGCACCCAGATGTCGGCGCTGTCGTGGTGGGAGGAGCGGATCCGGGCCGGCCTGTCGTCCTACTGGGTCTACCAGCACCTGGGCAACATCGCGCCGAGCGCCCTCGACGGGGACCGGGTCTGGGCCGCCGTGCGCGCCGCCGCGGACGACGCGACCGAGGTCCTCGACGCGTTCGGCACCCGCGCCGACCAGGAGCCGACCGCGTACCGGTGGAGCTACGCGATCGACATCGACCGCACCCGCCTGATCGTCGTCGACAACCGCGCCGCCCGCCGGCTGGAGCACGGCCACCGGGCGATGCTGCAGGAGTCGGAGTGGACCTGGCTCACCGAGCAGCTGCCCGGCGACTACGACCACCTGCTGATCGGCTCCTCGCTGCCGTGGCTGCTGCCGCCGGCGATCCACCACCTGGAGGCCGCGACCGAGCGGCTGGCCGAGTCGCGCCGCGACTGGGTCTCGAAGTTCGGCGAGAAGCTGCGCCAGGCCGTCGACCTGGAGCACTGGGCGGCGTTCCAGCGCTCGTTCAACGCGCTCACCGAGCTGCTCAGCCGGGTCGGCGCCGGCCAGGGCGGCGTCTCACCGCCCCCGGCGTCGATCAGCGTGCTCTCCGGTGACGT
Source organism: Dactylosporangium sp. NPDC050688 (assembly GCF_040654515.1). Taxonomy (NCBI): domain Bacteria; kingdom Bacillati; phylum Actinomycetota; class Actinomycetes; order Micromonosporales; family Micromonosporaceae; genus Dactylosporangium; species Dactylosporangium sp. NPDC050688. Next base: position 109,306 of record NZ_JBFAIC010000001.1, on the reverse strand, counting down.
GCACCATTCGTACGCCGCCCGCGCCGTCCTCGGCCCGGAGGTGGTCAGCCCCGTGCACCAGCTGACCTGTTCGCCGGTGCACAACGACATGCCGAGGTACATCCGCCCGGCGATGAAGTTCGGCTGGAACGCGCCGGCCGCGCGGCTGATGCGCGCCCTGGCCCGCTCCGTCGGGCTGCCGCGCCCGCCGGTGCGCTGGGCCAAGACGGCCGACCCGTACTTCGGCAACGCCGTCGGCGTGCTGCTGCTGGACGGCCGCTCGGCGCACGTGATGATCGAGGGCACCCGCCCCGACAAGACCCTCGGCCAGGTCGCGTCCCTGCGGCTGGCCTGACCTGACCTCGACCCGCCGGTCCGGCCGGCCGCGACGGTCAGGCCGGACGGACGGCGGGGACCGTCACCGGCTCGGCGTCCAGCTCGGCCCAGGTCCACAGGGTCGCGACCCTGGCCCGGCCGGTGAGATATGCCACAGCAGGCTCCCTGATCGGCGCGAACCACATCCGCTCCAGCCGCCGCACCGCCTCCGTCAGGTGGACCCACTCCCCCGACCCGTCGTGGGCCCCGACCCCGGTCACCTCGAAGCCGAGCGTCTCGTACCGGACGCCGCCGGCGGTGTACCTGGCGACCCACAGCATCCGCTCGCCCGTCACCGCCGCGAACCCGGCCTCCCGCGCCACCCGCTCCAGCAGCGGCTCCCCGGCCCCGACCGCCCCGCCGGGCAGCGCCCACACGGTCTCGGCGTCCACGTCCTCGCTGACCAGCAGGACATCCCTGCCCCGCCGCACGACCGCCCCGACGGCCAGCTGCTGCTCCACACCGCCAACCTAGTCCGGTGTCCGGTTGATCGAAGTCGTGTCGTGGTCGGCCCGGACGGCCGGGACGCGACTTGGATCACCGCGGTGGTCCGCCTGGCAGGAAAGCAACCAGCTGATGCCGCACGCGCCGGCGCGGCCGTCGCCGGACGGATCCCCGAAATCGAGCGCGGCATACGATCCAGGCATGAGCATCTACGACGTCAAGATCGCCGGCCTGCAGGGCGATCCCTTGGACCTCGGCCGGTTCCGCGGTCACCCCGTGCTGGTTGTCAACGTGGCCTCGCGGTGCGGGCTGACCCCGCAGTACGCCGAGCTGGAGGCGCTGCAGAAGGAGTACGGCGACCGCGGCTTCACCGTGCTCGGCGTGCCGTGCAACCAGTTCGCCGGCCAGGAGCCGGGTTCGGCGGAGGAGATCGCCGAGTTCTGCAGCACCACGTACGGCGTCACCTTCCCGATAACGGAGAAGGTCGAGGTGAACGGCGACGCCCGGCACCCGCTCTACCAGGAGCTCGTGGACACCCCGGACGCCGAGGGGCACACCGGCGACATCCGGTGGAACTTCGAGAAGTTCCTCATCGCCTCCGACGGTTCGGTCGCGGCCCGCTTCTCGCCGCGGGTCACACCGAAGTCGGACGAGGTCGTGCAGGCGATCGAGTCAGCCCTGTAGCCCCAGCGCCTTCCGCGCGTAGGTGAGGTCGTCGCCGGGCGTGTAGCGGTAGGCCGAGAGGCCCGCCGCTCGCGCGGCGCGGATGTTGCGGTCGGTGTCGTCGATGAACAGGCACTGCTTCGGGTGCGCGCCGACCAGGGCGCACGCGGCCCGGAAGTAGCCGGGCGCCGGCTTGTGCACGCCGATCTCCGAGGAGTTGGCCACCGCGTCGAACTGGGCGCTCAGGCCGTGCAGGGCCAGGACGTCGGCGAGGTCGTCCATGGCGTTGGTGGCCAGGCCGACCTTCATGCCGGCCTGCCGGACGTCCCGGACGAACCGCAGCACCTCGGGCACGATCTCGCCACGGTACGCGTCCCACTCCAGCACGACGGCCTCGTCGACGTGCAGCGCCTCGGCGATCGAGGCGAGCCATTCCTCGCGCTTGATCTGGCCGGTGATCGCGGGCAGCTGCCGGTCCCACTCGAGGCCGGCGGCGAGGATCGCGCCGGGCTCCAGGCCGTGCCGGGTCTCGATCGCCGCGGCGACGGCAGGGTCGTGGCGCCGCAGCACCCCGTCGAAGTCGATCAGCAGGGCGGTCGGGCGAGGGGTCATGCGGCTTCTTCCGTGCGGAGGCGTTGGGAGATGACCTCGGTCACGCCCTGGCGCATGGTGACGCCGTACAGGGCGTCGGCGACCTCCATCGTGCGCTTCTGGTGCGTGATGATGATCAGCTGGCTCTTCTCGCGGAGCTGCTCGAAGAGCGTGATCAGCCGGCCGAGGTTGACGTCGTCGAGGGCCGCCTCGACCTCGTCCATGATGTAGAAGGGCGAGGGGCGGGCCCGGAAGATCGCGCACAGCAGCGCGACGGCGGTCAGGGACCGCTCGCCGCCGGACAGCAGCGACAGCCGCTTGATCTTCTTGCCGGGCGGCCGCGCCTCGACCTCGATGCCGGTGGTGAGCATGTCGTCGGGGTCGGTGAGCACCAGGCGGCCCTCGCCGCCGGGGAAGAGCACCGCGAAGACCTGCTCGAACTCCCGCGCCGTGTCGTGGTAGGCGCTGGTGAAGACCTCGAGGATCCGGTCGTCGACGTCCTTGACGACGGTGAGCAGGTCGCGGCGGGTCGCCTTGAGGTCCTCGAGCTGGTCGGAGAGGAACTTGTAGCGCTCCTCCATCGCCGCGAACTCTTCCAGCGCGAGGGGGTTGACCTTGCCGAGGAGGTTGAGCTCGCGCTCGGCCTTGGCGGCGCGCTTCTCCTGGGTGGCCCGGTCGAAGGGCACCGGCTCGGGCGCGGGCCGCCCGTCGGCCTCGGCGGCGGCCAGCTCGGGCGCGGTCGGCGGCACGTCCAGGTGGGGGCCGTACTCGGCGACGAGCGTGTCGGCGTCCAGGCCGAACTCCTCGGCGGCGCGGGCCTCCAGCTGCTCGATACGCATCCGCTGCTCGGCCCGGGCGACCTCGTCGCGGTGCACGGCGTTGGTGAGCCGGTCCAGCTCGGCGGTCAGCTGCTTGGCCCGGCCCCGGACCTCGGTCAGCGTCGTCTCCCGCTCGGCGCGGGCCTCGGCGAGCACGTCGCGGGTCTCCTGCGCCTCGGCGATCGAGTCGGCGAGGTGCTCCAGCGCGAGCTGCGCGGCCGACGCGACGGTCTCGGCGACCTTCGCGCCGCGGGCCCGGGTGGCCTTGCGCGCGGCGGCCCGCTCGCGGGCGGACCGCTCGGCCGCCGCTTGGCGCAGCAGCGCGTCGGCCCGGCCGGCGAGGGCGCCGACCCGCTCCTCGGCGGTGCGGACCGCGAGCCGGACCTCCATCTCCTGCTGGCGGGCGACGGGCACCTCGGCGGCGAGGTCGTCGCGCTCCATCGTCGAGGGGTCCTCGTCGATGGGCGTCTCCTCGGCAAGGGCGAGCCGCTCCTCCAGCTCGGCGAGGCTGGCCACGCCGGACTCGCGGACGGCCTCGGCCTTCGCCTTGGCCGCGGCGTGCCGCTCGACCTCGGCCTTCGCCGACTTCGCCGCGGCGCCGAACTCGGCGAGGCGGCGGGCGGCCGCGTTGCGCTGGCTGTCGGCCTCCTTCTTCGCCGCGGCGGCCTCGGCGACCTGCTGCTTGGCGCCGGTCGCCGCGTGCCGGGCCAGGGCGAGCAGCTCGCGGGCCTCGGCGACGCGCCGCTCGGCGTCGACCTTCTGCTGGCGGGCCTCCTCGACGGCGGCCTGGACCTCGATGTAACTGTGCTGCTTGCCTGACCCGCCGGCGGCCGCGTACGCCCCGAGCACGTCACCCTCGGGGGTCACGGCGCGCAGGTTGGGCGCGTAGGACACGATCCGCTTCGCGACGGTGAGGTCGGGCGCGAACACCACGTCGCCGATCGCCCGCTCCAGCGCGGGGCGCAGCTCCTCGGGGGCACGGACCAGGTCCAGGGCCCAGGCGGCGCCCGGCGGCAGCGGCACCCGCTCGACCGGCGGCGACGAGTGGGTCGGCGCGGACGCGATCAGCAGCGCGGCCCGGCCGGCGTCGTCCTGCTTGAGCATCTCCACGGAGGCGGTGGCGCCGTCGATGTTGGCGACCGCGACGGCGTCGGCGAGGGCGCCGAGCGCGGCGGCGAGCGCCGCCTCGTGCCCGGCCTGCACCGACAGCAGGGCCGCGACGCTGCCGAGCATGCCCGGGATCCGGTCGGCGCGGGCGAGCAGCGTGCCGGCGCCGTCCTTGCGGCGCAGGCCGGTGGCGAGGGCCTCCTCGCGCGCCTTCCACTGGGCGGCGTCCTTCTCGGCCGCGCGCTCGGCGTCGCTGTGCTGCCTGACCTCGTTGTTGATCTCGTCGAGCTCGCGGGTCGCCTCCTGGTGGCGGATCTCCAGGTCGGCATTGGCGTGGTCGGCGACGCTCGCGCCGGCGCTGGCCTCCTCGTAGAGCGCCTGCGCGTGCTCGGCCCGGGTCTCGGCCTCGGCGAGCTGCACCGACAGGCGCTCGATCTCGTCGGCGGCGGCGGTCGCGCGGCTGCGGGCGGACTCGACCTGGCCGGTGAGCTTTGCCAGGCCCTCGCGCCGGTCGGCGATGGCCTTGTGCGCCGCGACGATCGCCTTCTCCGCGAACGCGAGGCGCCGCTCCAGGTCCTGGCGCCGGTCGACGGCCTCGGCGAGCCGCTCCTGGCTGGCCTCCAGAGCCGCGCGCAGCTCGTCCTCCTGCTCGCGGACCTTCTCCGCCTCGGCGGTCAGCTGATCGGGGTCGCGGCCGGGGCGCTCGTCGACCGGGGCGGCCGACAGGTTGCGGTGCCGCTCGGCGGCGAGCTGGTGCAGCGAGCGGTAGCGCTCCTGCAGCGTGGAGAGCTGGAACCAGGTCTCCTGCGCCTCGGCGAGCACCGGCGCGTCGGCGGCGTGCTCGGCCTCCAGCATCGCCAGCCGCTCGTTGACCGACTCGACCTCGGCCTCGACCTCCTCGCGGCGGGCCCGCAGCGCGGTCTCGTCGGCGATCTCCTTGTCGAGGGTGGTGCGCAGCGTGGCGAGGTCGTCGGCGAGCAGCCGCAGGCGGGCGTCGCGCAGGTCGGCCTGGATGCCGGCGGCCCGGCGCGCGACCTCGGCCTGCCGGCCCAGCGGCTTGAGCTGGCGGCGCAGCTCGGTGGTGAGGTCACCGAGGCGGTTGAGATTGGCGGCCATCGCGTCGAGCTTGCGGATCGCCTTCTCTTTGCGCTTGCGGTGCTTCAGGACGCCGGCGGCCTCCTCGATGAACGAGCGGCGGTCCTCCGGCCGGGCGTGCAGCACCCCGTCGAGGCGGCCCTGGCCGACGATCACGTGCATCTCGCGGCCGATGCCGGAGTCGGACAGCAGCTCCTGGATGTCGAGCAGGCGGCACTGATTGCCGTTGATCTCGTACTCGCTCTCGCCGGAGCGGAACATCCGCCGGGTGATCGACACCTCGGTGTAGTCGATCGGCAGCGCACCGTCGGTGTTGTCGATGGTGAGGGTCACCTCGGCGCGGCCCAGCGGGGCCCGGCCGGCGGTCCCGGCGAAGATGACGTCCTCCATCTTGCCGCCGCGCAGCGCCTTCGCGCCCTGCTCGCCCAGCACCCAGGAGATCGCGTCGACCACGTTGGACTTGCCCGAGCCGTTGGGCCCGACGACGCAGGTGATGCCCGGCTCGAGACGCAGCGTGGTAGCGGACGCGAAGGACTTGAAGCCCTTGACCGTCAAGCTCTTGAGATGCACGGATCTCCACGGGTCGAGGTGGGTGCTTACCGGGCAGACTACCGCCCGGCAGGATACCCAATTCGGCAGTGCCGCACACCATAATGCGCGTGTCGGTGCCCATGGAAATGCAGGCCAAGACCCATTCGCAACCATTGTCGACGCTGCGTCGTTACATGACTGCGCGCCGCTGATAGATCACGATGACCGATTGTTTGCCGGACATGACTGCGCGCCGATACCCGAAGGATGTCGGCGCGCGGGTTTGCTATTCAATTCTGCGTAGGCTCCAGTGCGGAACGCCGGATCCGCCGGCGTCCTTTGCTGGTGCGACGGCCTTGGGTCAGGCCATCGCCGGCTCGACGAGCCGGACCAGGTGATCCGTTTCGGCGGCCGCTGCTGCGAGCCGGTCATTCTCGGCGCGCAGCCGGACGACCTCGAACTCGAGCGCCCGAACCTTGGCACGCAGTTGGGTGACCTCGTCGACGAGGCGCCGATCGGGCGCGCCGCCTACGTGGCCGAAGAGGGCCTTAGCCATATCGTCTCCTTGATAAGCGCAGCCGGTCGGATTCCGGCAAACGCGCGCCCAGCACCCGCGACCGAAGCACTAGGGCATGATTGGGCGCGACTGGCGACCTCTCTATGTTCAGCCCGGGCGGCGACTTAGTCAAGCCAACCGGCACGCCAAACGTCCTGGCCAGGGTGTTCTCACTCACCCGGGTACGTGATCACGCCCCTGTAGCCGATCGTGGCAGTGTGCCACCGGTTGCCCGCAAGCGCCACTGCAAAGTAGCGTCGTGCCGGAGAAATTCTGACCCCGAGGAGATCCGCGATGACGGCGCCGCAGCCCGGCCTGGTCGCCCGGCTCGGAGGACCCACCGGCGTCGCCGCGATCGCCACGGCGGTCCTCATCCTCTTCGGCGTCGGCTCGGTGATCGTGCCCGCGCTGGCCGACGGCGGTGGCCCGCCCTCCGCCGCGGCCGCGGCCGCCGAGCCGGCCCCCACCGGCACCCGGGCCGCCGAGGCCACCGAGGCGCCCTCCAGCGCCGCCCCGCCGAGCACCCCCAGTACCACCGGCAAGGCCACCCCCACCGTCAACGCCAGTTTCAACGCCGGCTACGAGGACCGGGTGGTGCAGCTGGTCAACAACGAGCGCCGCAAGGCGCGGTGCGAGGCGGTGCGGATGCACCCGCAGTTGCGGACCGCCGCCAGGTCGCACAGCGCCGACATGCTCGCGCACGACTTCACCCGGTCCCAGGGCAGCGACGGCAGCTCCCCCGAGGACCGGGTCAGCGAGGCCGGTTACAACGGCTTCGCCGACGAGCTGGTCGCCAAGGGCGGCGACGCCGGCGACGTCGTCAAGGGCTGGCTGCGCGGCGACGACCGCGAGATCCTGCTGGACTGCGCCACCAAGTCGATCGGGGTCGGTGCCGCGATGCGCGGCCGGACGCCCTACTGGACCGTGGACACCGGCCGTGCTTGAGGGGGCCCAGCATCGTTAGTCCGGTCGTGGACCGGGTTCCGACGCTCCTGCCACTGCGGGCGCATCCCCTCGCCCGGCCACACGCATGGGAGATCGTCGCGGGGCACGGTGCCGCGTTCACCGTCGTCGTCGACGTGGCGGGCGGCCCCGGCAGCGGGCGCGACCCGGCCTACACGGCTGCCATGAGCCGGCTGGCCGCCGCCGGGGTGCGGCTGCTCGGCTATGTCGACGTCGACCTGTCCACCCGGCCGGTCGAGCAGATCCGCGCCGACGTGTACCGGTGGGCCGGCTATCCGGTGCGCGGGGTCTTCCTCGACAAGGTGCCGGTCAGTCCGCACTCGATCGGCCCCGTTGCCATCGCGGCCCGGCTCGCCCAGCGCGCCGACCTGCCCGACGTGGTCCTCAACCCTGGCTGCCCGCCCGACCAGACGTACCGCGACCTGGGCCTGCCGATCTGCGTCTTCGACGGCAGCTGGCGCGACTACCGCCGGTGGAGCGGCGAGGGCGCGCTGCCCGGCGACGGGCACCTGGTGCACGCCGTGCCGCCGTGGGAGCTCGACGAGGCGGCCCGGCTGCAGGTCGCGCGGGGCGCGGGCTTCGGCATGGTGACCGACCTCGGCGCCCCCGACCCATACTGCGACCTGCCGGCCTGGTGCGGTCAGGTGCCGGGCCTGGCCGAGCTCAACCCGCCGACGCCGCTGCCGCGCCGGCCCCGGCCGCACCGGTTGGTCAACGCGGGATCCGCGCTGCCGGGATCCGCGGCCGCGGCTGGCAGCGCGGGCAGGAGTAGGACGACCGGTTCATGAACGCCTCGCGGCGGATCGGGCTGCCGCAGCGGTTGCACGGCTCGCCCTCGCGGCCGTAGGCGTTGAGCGAGCGGTCGAAGTAGCCACTCTCGCCGTTGACGTTGACATACAGCGCGTCGAAGCTGGTGCCGCCCTGGCCGATCGCCTCGTTGAGCACGTCACGGACGTGCCCGAGCAACCGCCGCACCACCGGGCGGGACAGCTGGTCGGTCGGCCGAGCGCCGTGCAGCTTCGCCCGCCACAGCGCCTCGTCGGCGTAGATGTTGCCCACGCCGGAGATCAGCGTCTGGTCGAGCAGTGCCCGCTTGACCTCGGTGCGCCGGCGGCGCAGGTGCTCCACGAACGCGTCGTCGGAGAACGCCGGGTCGACCGGGTCGAGCGCGATGTGCGTCAGCTCGGCCGGCAGGATCGCACCACCGGCGGACACCGCCAGCCCGCCGAACGTGCGCTGATCGACGAAGCGCAGCTCGGGGCCGTCGTCGTCGAACGTGAAGCGGACCCGCAGGTGCGTCTCGGCGGGCGCCTCGACCGGCTGCATGAGCAGCTGGCCGGACATGCCGAGGTGGCCGACGAGGGCGTCCTCCTCGTCGAGCGGGAGCCACAGGTACTTGCCGCGGCGCTGGACGGTGCCGACGAGCCGGCCGGCGAGCACGTCGGCGAAGTGCACGGCGCCGGGCAGGTGGCGGCGGATCGCCCGCGGGTGCAGCACCTCGACGGTGGCGATGCGCCGGCCGGAGACCCACTTGTCGAGGCCGCGGCGGACGGTCTCGACCTCGGGAAGCTCAGGCATCGTTCTCCAATGGGGGTCAGATCGCGTAGTGCCAGACGGTGATCAGGTAGGAGCCGTACCACAGCCCGAACGCCGCGCAGCCCGACAACACTAGCGCCGCCGTGCGGGGCCTCGCCCGTCCGATGGCGATCGCCGGCGGGACGAGGATCAGCAGTACCGGCACCAGCAGCCGCGGCTTGGAGTGGTAGTAGCCGCCCTGGCCCAGCACCAGCACGAGCGCGATCAGGCCGTACACCTGCAGCGGGATCCACACCCTCTTCGCCACGGCCACGGCGGCCAGCACGACGACGCCGATGACCATCCAGGCGACGCTGACCTGGACCCAGCCCTCGCCGGTGCGCAGCGCGTCGCGGACGAACTTGAACGTGGACGTGCCGTAGTCGAACGTGGTGCCCCAGCCCGCGGTCTGGATGTCGAACCAGGCGCCGAGGTCGCCGACGCGCAGGCCGACCCAGAGCAGGTAGCCGGGGACGCCGGCGAGCGCGACGGCGGCGGCGGCGACCGGCTGCCAGGCCGGGACGCGACGTCCGCTCTTCCCGGGGTCGTCTTCCTCGCCGGTACGGGCGGCGCGCCGGCTGCGGTGCACGGCCATCGCGGCGGCGACCGCGAGCCCGAGCGCGGCGGCGGCACCCGTCGGCCGGGACAGCGCCGCGCCGAGGCCGAACACGCCGGCGACGAGCCAGTCGCCGCGGTGCGCGAAGAGGAACATGCCGGCGACCATCGCGACGAACAGCGCCTCGGAGTACGCCATCGACAGCGCCATCGACATGGGCTGGGTGCAGAACAGGGCGGTGAGCGCCAGGCCGACCCGCTCGTCGTAGAGGCGGGTGCCGAGCGCGCAGATCAGGACCGCGGCGAACGCGCCGGCGATCCACGCGACCGTGATCGCCGCGGTGCCGACCTCCAGGCCGGTCGCGAGGTGCACGATGCGCACCAGCATCGGGTAACCGGGGAAGAACGCCAGGCCGTTGCCGGTCAGCTCGCCATCGGTGGTGTAGCTGTACCCGGCCGGGTACCCCTCCTCGGCCAGGCGGACGAAGTGGCCCCCGTCCCAGGCCAGCAGCCGGCTGCGCACCTCGCCGTTGTCGGCCATCCACCAGACGAACGCCAGCTGGACCAGCCGGCTCAGGGCGTACACCGCCAGCGGCAGGGCCCACAGCAGCTGCGTGCCCCGGCGGCGGGCCACCTCAGTCACCGTGGTCATCGTCACCCTTCGGCGGCTCCGCCGGCCGCACGGACAGCTCGCGCCAGGCGGCCTCGGCGGCGCGCTGCTCGGCCTCCTTCTTGCTGCCGCCCTGCGCCCCGCCGTAGCGGCGCTTGGCCACGATCACCCAGGCGGTGAACCGCTTGGCATGGTCGGGGCCCTCCTCGTCGATGCGGTACTCGGGCACGCCGAGACCCCGGCCGGCGGTGAGCTCCTGCAGGCTGGTCTTCCAGTCGAGCCCGGCGCCGCGCAGGGCGGCCTCGGCCATCAGGTCGTCGAACAGCTTGTGGATCACCGCGGCGGCGGTGTCCAGCCCGTACTGCAGGTAGATCGCGCCGATGAGCGCCTCGAGCGTGTCGGCGAGGATGCTGGCCTTGTTGCGGCCGCCGGTCGCCTCCTCGCCCTTGCCGAGCAGCAGGTAGGGCCCGATGCCCTCGGGGCCGAGGCGCCGGGCGACGTCGGCGAGGGCGCGCATGTTCACCACGCTCGCGCGCAGCTTCGCCAGCTGGCCCTCGGCGAGGTCGGGATGGTTGCGGAACAGCGCGGTGGTGATCACCACGCCGAGCACCGCGTCGCCGAGGAACTCCAGCCGCTCGTTGGTCGGCAGGCCGCCGTTCTCGTAGGCGTACGAGCGGTGGGTCAGCGCACGCCGGAGCATGTCTGGGTCGAACTGCACCCCGAAGGCGGATTCGAGGGGGGTCGGATTCGTCACGAGCGCTCTCCCAATGCGTCACGGATGGTGAGGCCGCCGGCCGAGGAGAGTTCGGTCAGCAGGTCGTCGGCGAGCCCGGCGACGGCGGGGATCACCCGCTCGCGGTGCAGGCGCGCGGCGAGGGCGATGCCGGAGGCGATGTCGGGACCGTCGGCGGAGCCGTGGCAGACCACGACGGTGCCAGCGACGCCGAGCAGGGCGGCGCCCCGGGCCGGTCTGGCGCCCTCGGCGGAGGGCAGGGGGCGCCCGGTCGCCCCCTCGATGCCCTTGAGCAGGATGTTGCCGGTGAAGCCGTCGGTGACGATCACGTCGGCCGGGCCGCCGAGCGGCACGTCGTGGCCCTCGACGAGGCCGATGTACCGCCCACCGGCGGGCAGTGCGGTGTCCGACAGCGCGACCGCGACGGCCCGGCGCAGCCGGTCGCCCTTGCCGGGCTCGCTGCCGACGGACAGAAGGCCGACGCGGGGGTCGGCGACGCCGAGGGCGGCGGCGGCGTACGCGGCGCCGAGAACGGCGTGCTGCACCAGCTCAAGCATGGTGCCGTCGATCGTCACGCCGACGTCGAGCAGCAGGACCGGGCCGTGCGGGGTGGGCACGTGCGCGGCGAGGCCGGGCCGGCGCACACCGGGGAGCCGGCCCAGGACGTGGGCGGAGGCGGCGACGGCGGCGCCGCTGGAGCCCGCGGAGACCATCGCGTCGGCGCGGCCAGCGTAGACCGCCTCGGCGGCGGCCCGCACGGTCGACTCCCGCCGCACGTGCCGCATCGGGGCGTCGCCCATGCCGACGGTGCGGTCGACCACGCTGACACTGACGCGCTCGCGGTCGTGGACCGCGAGCGCGCCAAGGACCTCGTCGGCCGACTCGCGCGGCCCTACGAGGAGGAGATGCAGGTCTGGATCGGCGCTGCACGCACGCAGAGCGCCGTCAACCACGACGGCGGGAGCACTGTCCCCGCCGAGGAGGTCGACGGCGATCCGCGCGGTGCCGGACGGGGGCTGCCCGCCGTGCGGCGACCTGTCGGATCGCGTCACCCGGATCCGGAAATCAGACCTCGATGACCTGACGGCCGTTGTACGTGCCGCAGACCGAGCAGGCAGCGTGGGGCAGCTTCGGGGAGCGGCACTGCGGGCACGGCTGCGTCTGCACCGCGACAGCTTTCCACTGGCTCCGGCGCGACCGGGTGTTGCTGCGCGACATCTTCCGCTTGGGAACGGCCACGGGTCTTACTCCTCTGAGTGCTTGATCTGGGTCAGGGCGGCCCAGCGCGGGTCGAGCTGCTCGTGGCTGTGGCCGACGGGCAGCTCATCCAGCGGCACCCCGCAGTCGGGGCACAGCCCTGGGCAGTCTTCACGGCACACGGGATTGGCGGCCAGGGAGAGCACCACCGCGTCCCGCAGTGCCGGCTCCAGGTCGATCAGGTCGCCCTGCAGCCGTCCGACCTCGTCCTCGTCGGCCGTCTCGTCCGTGGTGCTGTGCTCATAGGCATAGAACTCTTGGATCGGGACGTCCAACGTGGCACTGATCGGGCGCAGGCAGCGTCCGCACTCGCCCACCAGCGGGCCGGTGACGGTGCCGGAGACGAGAACGCCTTCTGACACCGACTCCATGCGCAGCTGGAGGTCGAGCTCGGCGCCGACAGGCACGCCGATCAGCTCCAGGCCGAGGTCCTCAGGTGCCGGCACCTGTCGCGAGACCGCATGCATCGCGCCCGGGCGGCGCGGCAGGTCCACCGTTTCGAGGACCAGCGGCTTGCGGGGATCGAGGTGCGGGTGCGAGTGATTTGGCATCTTCAGACTCCGGCCAGGCAGGGCCGACGGACAAGGCTACCCGAGCGGCAGAACTCCCGTCGAATCGCCCTGCTCTTTCCGTCGCTTCGGGGCTCTCTTTCAGAAAGGCAGCGGCCGGTCGTCGTTGCCGGACGGTGTGAACGAGCCTATCTCGCGCAGCGCGTGCATCTTGTCGCGCCCCCGCTCGATCGAGGCGAGCGAGCGGGTGAGGAACTGCTCGAAGTTGGCCAGGGCCGTGTCGACATAGTCGTCGACCTCGTCGCGGAGGCGCTGAGTCTCCGCCCGCGCCTCGTTGATCATGCGGGACGCCTCGTGCTCGGCGGAGACGACGATCTCGTTGATCGACACGAGCCGGTTGTGCTCGGCCTCCGCCTCCGCGATGATCCGCTCGGCCTCGCGCCGGCCGGCGTCCACGATCTTGTCCCGCTCGTCGAGCAGTGCGGTGGCCCGGCGGAGCTCCCCCGGCAGGTCGGCACGCAACTGGTCGAGCAGGTTGATCATCTCAGCGCGGTCGGCCACGAAGTTGCTCCGCGACATCGGCGCCGACCGTGCACCCTCGACCAGCGCGATGATCTGGTCGATGCTCTCGAGCGGATCCACTTGCGGTCACTCCCTGTCCCACGGCAAACAACTTCACCATCATGCGGCCCAAACCATGATGCCGCTCCATCGCCACACGGGAAGCCCTCAGTTTCAGGGTTTCGCGAGCCGTTCGCGCAGGAGGTTTGCCACTAGATCGGGCACATGCGGCGAAACGTCGCCGCCCCATTTCGCGACCTCTTTGATGAGGCTCGACGAAACGAAGGAGTACTTCGGGTTGGTCGGCATGAAGAGCGTCTCGATGGCGCCGAGCCCGTAGTTCATCTGCGCCATCTGCAGCTCGTAGTCGAAGTCGCCGGCGACCCGGACGCCCTTGATGATCGCGTTGATGTCGTTGGCCTGGCAGAAGTCGACCAGCAGGCCCTGGAACGCGTCGACCCGCACGTTGTCGTACGGCGCCGTCACCTCCTGGAGCATCTCCTGGCGCTCCTCGACCGTGAACAACCCGGCCTTGCTCGTGTTGATCAGAACCGCGACGACGACCTCATCGAACATTTTCGATGCGCGCCCGACGATGTCCAGGTGTCCGTTGGTGACCGGATCGAACGAACCCGGACACACCGCGCGCCTCATTGCACCAGCCCAAGCCTCATGAGCGGGGACCGTACCAAAGTGGTTGCGGCCCTATGCGTCACCCGCCCGCGTCGCGTTCCGCATACCACAGCGTCGTCTCGCCGTACCGCCGCTCGGCGCGCTGGACGAGGCCCTCGGGCCAGCGCATCGGGGCGCCTCGGCTGCTGCGCTCGACCACGACCACGGCGCCGCCGGCGAGCCAGCGCTCGACCAGTGCCCGCAGCACCTCGCCGACCCGCTCGTCGGTCACGGCGTACGGCGGGTCGATGAACACCACGTCGAACGGCTCGTCGGGCGCCTGCTGCAGCAGCCGCTCGACCTTGTCCGCGACCAGCTTGACGGTGCCACCGACGCCCAGCGTGGCGATGTTGGACCGCACGATCCTGGCGGCCCTGGCGTCGGCCTCGGCGAGCAGCACGTGCGCCGCGCCCCTGGAGCAGGCCTCGAAGCCGACGGCGCCGGAGCCCGCGTACAGATCCGCGAACCTCGCGCCGTCGAGGTCGGTCATCGCCTCCAGGCTGCTGAACAGGGCCTCGCGGACCCGGTCGGAGGTGGGGCGGGTGCCCTGACCGGCGGGGACCGTGAGGCGCCGGCCGCCGAGGGTGCCGGCCACGATGCGTGTCACGCGCTCCAGCCTAGGCTCCATCAGAGAGTGACCTGCGCCACTCGTGGTAGCGGGCGGGCGGGCGCCAGCCGGCCAGCCGGCCGGATTACCGTGCTGATCGAAGTCGCGTCCTGGCCATCCGGACGACCACGACACGACTTCGATCAAGCGGGCAAGATCACAAGCGAGCCAGCCACCATGGGATCCGCTGCTCGCCACGGCGAGCCGGGCGATGGATCGAACCGGGCCGGCCGCCGGGATGGTGTCGTTCGACAGCACGCCGCCGCCCTCACACAGATCCGCCGGGCCGGCCGGACAGCGCACCGATCCTGGACAACCTGTCCGCGCACCGCGGCATCAAGATCCGCCAGCGCGAACGCGTCCGCATCCACTCCGAACGCCAACACTGGCGGACGCCTTGGGGCGTCGGTCCGGTCCTCAGCCCTTCTCCAGGTATTCGGCGCGTTCCTCGTCGACGAGCTGGGCCACCGTGGCGGCGAGGCCCGGGTGGCGGGTCAGCTCGCGGTCGTCCTCCAGCAGCTCGAACGCCTCGGCGCGGGCGTCGCCGATCAGCTCGGCGTCGCGGAGCAGCGACAGCAGCTTCAGGTGGGACCTGCGGCCGGACTGCGTCGCGCCCAGGACGTCGCCCTCGCGGCGCTGCTCGAGGTCGAGCTCGGCCAACTTGAAGCCGTCGGTGGTCGAGGCGACCGCGTCCAGCCGGGCCCGCGCCGCGGTGCCCTCGCCGGACTCGGTGACCAGCAGACACAGGCCGGGCGCGCTGCCCCGGCCGACCCGGCCGCGGAGCTGGTGCAGCTGGGAGACGCCGAAGCGGTCCGCGTCCAGGATCACCATCATCGTGGAGTTGGGCACGTCGACGCCCACCTCGATGACCGTGGTCGCGACCAGGACGTCGAGGTTGCCGGCGGCGAAGGAGCGCATGACGGCGTCCTTCTCCTCGGCGGGAAGCCGGCCGTGCAGCACCCCGATCCGCAGCCCGTGCAGCGGCCCCTCGGCCAGCTGCGGCGCGACGTCCAGGACGGCGAGCGGGGCGCGGCGCTCGTCGTCGCCGGCAGGGAGGTCCTCGCCGTCGGACTTGGCGTCGCCGATGCGGGGGCAGACGACGTACACCTGATGACCGGCGGCGACCTCCTCACGGATGCGGCGCCAGGCCCGGTCGAGGAACGCGGGCTTGTCCATGGCCGGCACGACGTGCGACGCGATCGGCGAGCGGCCGTTGGGCAGCTGGCTGAGCACCGAGGTCTCCAGGTCGCCGAAGACCGTCATCGCCACCGTCCGCGGGATCGGCGTCGCCGTCATGACCAGCACGTGCGGCGGCTGGTCGGCCTTGGCGCGCAGGGCGTCGCGCTGCTCGACACCGAAGCGGTGCTGCTCGTCGACGACGATGAGGCCGAGATCCTTGAACGTGACCCCCTCGTACAGCAGGGCGTGGGTGCCGACGACGATGCCGGCGGCGCCGGAGCCGATCTCCTCCAGCACCTTGCGCTTGGCCGCGGCGCCCAGCGAGCCGGTGAGCAGCGCCACCCGGGTCGCCTCGGGCGCGGCGTCGAGCTCGCCGGCTCGGGCCAGGTCGCCGAGCAGATCGATCACGTTGCGATGGTGCTGAGCGGCGAGCACCTCGGTCGGGGCGAGCATCGCGGCCTGCCCGCCGGCGTCGACGACCTGCAGCATGGCGCGCAGCGCGCAGACGGTCTTGCCGGAGCCGACCTCGCCCTGCAGCAGACGGTGCATGGGGTGCGGTCGTGCCAGGTCGGCCGCGATCTCGTTGCCGACGTCGCGTTGGCCGCGGGTCAGCTCGTACGGCAGCCGCCCGTCGAACATCGTCAGCCGCCCGTCGTCGCGCAACGGCCGGGACCGTGCGGGCCAGTCGGCGGCGCGGTGCTTGCGCTGCACCAGGGTGAGCTGCAGCGCGAACGCCTCGTCCCACTTCAGCCGGCGCCTCGCGAAGTGCAGCGACTCGCGGGACTCGGGCCGGTGGATCTCGCGCAGCGCCTTGTCGAGCGACGACAGCTTCCGCTTGGCCCGGACCGTCGCCGGGACCGGGTCGGACACCGCCGGCAGCACGTCCAGGACGGTGCGCACGGCGGCGGCGATCCGCCACGTCGGCACCTTCGCGGTCGCCGGGTACACGGGGATGATCGCGCCGGCGAACTCCTCGACGCTCTCCTCCCCTTCGGCGCCGTCGAGCAGGATGTAGTCGGGCTGGTTGAGCTGCAGCTTGCTCTGGAACCGGCCGACCTTGCCCGAGAACAGCCCCCACCGGCCGGGCCGCAGCTGCGACTCCCGCCACGGCTGGTTGAAGAACGTGACGCTCAGCTCGCCGCCACTGTCGTCGCCGACCACCACCTCCAGCAGCGAGCCGCGCTTGCCCGCCGTCTTGCCCCGCTGCTGCATGAACGTCCGCGACGACACCCGCTTCACCTGGCCGAACACCGTGACCTCGGTGTCCATCTCCAGCGACCGGATGTCGGTGTGCTCGCCGCGCTCCTCGTAGCGGCGCGGGAAGTGGTACACCAGATCGCCGACCGTGTGCAGGTTGAGGCTGTCCGCGAGCAGCTTGGCGCCGTTGCCGATCACCTTCTGCAGCGGCGTGGTCAGATCGATCTCGGTCACCGGCTCACTCCACCCCGACCAGCAGCGGGTAGTGCGGCTGGCCTCCCTCGTAACACTGCACTTCGACGAACGGCCACGCCCCGGCGACGTGCGCCTGCAGCGTCTCACCGAGCCCGGCGGGCGCCCCCTGCCCCAGAATGAGGGTCACCAGCTCCCCGCCGGCCAGCAGCATCCGGTCGAGCAGCAGGCACGCGGTGCGCTCCAGGTCCTGCCCGATCAGGTTGACCTCCCCGTCGACGATCGCCAGCACATCCCCCTGCTGGCATCGCCCGGCAACGGTGAGCGCCTCCCGGGCCGCGACGGTCAGCTCCGCCGACCGGCACCGGGCCGCCGCCTCCGCCATCGCGATCACGTCATCCTCGAACCGCCGGCCCGTGTCCCGCACCGCGATCGCGGCGAGCGCCTGGACCGGCGACCGCGTCGGCACCACCCCGGCCCTGATCCCGGCGGCCCGCGCCTCCGCCGCTGCCGCGTTGGCCACGGCCAGCACGTTGGTGTCGTTGGGCAGGATCACCACCCTCGGCGAACCCGTCGCCCGGATCCCGGCCAGCACCTCCGCCGTCGACGGCGTGCCGCTGAGCACGGTGGCCCCTTCGGCGGCGAGCAGCTCCCCGATGCCCCGCCCGGTGCACACGACCACGACGCCCGACCCCTGCTCCTCAGCAACCGGCTCCGACTCGACTGCGAGCGGATCGAACCAGTCCGCCGCCGCACCGGACGAGCCCGACGAGGGACCGGAGGAAGTCGCGGGGGCGCCGAAGGAGGTGGCCGACAGGCTCGACGGGACCGCCGGCGGGCCGGCGGGCTGCGCTGGGGACATACCGGCGGACACATCGACGGGCTGGCCAACCACCTGACCGGCGGTCTGGTCGGTGGATGGGTTGGCGGACGGGCGAGCGAACTGGCCGGCCGACGGGCCAGCGAGCTGGTCTGCGGACGGGCTGACGGGCTGGCCGACGGACGGGCTGGCGGGCCGGTCGGCGGGCGGGCTGGCGGGCTGGCGGGTCGACGGGCTCATGGACGGGCCGGCTGCCTGGGCCGAGCGTTGCTCCGCGATCTGCTCGGCGAACCGCGTGACGGTGATCCTGCTCGGCCGCCCCGCCTCGATCCCGGCCTCGATAGCCGCGCCGACGTCGTTGACGTGCACGTGGACGTGCCAGGTCGGGTCGTCACCGATGACGACGAGGGAGTCACCGAGCGCGCCGAGCGTCTCCCGCAGCGGCCCGATCGCCTCCGCTGGGGCGTCGAGCAGGTATTGCACCTCGTAGCCGAACTCGACCGACCCGGCCTCGCGCTCCATGACCCCGCCGGGCACGGCGACAGGCCCCGCGACCGCCGGCGCGGCGACGGGCGGCGCCTCCCCGGTCAGCGACGTCACGAACGCCTCCAGCAACACCACCAGCCCACGCCCCCCGGCGTCGACGACCCCCGCCCGCGCCAGCGCCGGCAGCTGCTCGGGCGTGCGAGCCAGCGCGACCCGGGCCCCCTCGGCGGCCGCCCGAGCCACCGCCACCACGCCGCCGGCGGAGAACCCGGAGGAGGCGCCGGAAGCCAACGCGGCGGAGGTGGAAGCGCCAGAAGCCACCGAGGCGACAGCACCAGACGCCGACGGCGCGGAGGCGAAAGCACCAGACCCGGACGCGCCGGGAGCGGGAGCGCCAGACGCCGACGCGGCGGGAACGGCAGAAGGGGTGGCGACAGCGCCGGACGCGGCTGGAGTCGCGGCGGGAGTGGCAGCGGCGGAGGGGGCGGCGACAGCGCCGGACGCGGACGGAGCGGAGGCGGCAGACGCGGCAGACGCGGCAGCGGAAGGGGCGGCCGCTGAAGGGGCGGGGGCTTCACCGGAATCGGCACCGGGCGCGGCAACCACCGTCGCGGCCGCCCGGGCCGCCGCGGTCGCGACGGACAGCACCGTGCCCTCCACCGGGGCGGCCACCGCCGCATAGGCCGACCTGGCGGCGCTGTCCAGCGCGGCGGCGAGCTCGGGGCCGCCCACGGTCGGGGCTGAGGCGAGGGACGACGCCAGGCCCTTGAGCAGCTGCGCCAGGATGATGCCCGAGTTGCCCCGGGCGCCGAGCAGCGCGCCTCGTGCGGCGACGGACAGCAGGCCGGCGGCGCCCAGAGTGGAAGGCGCGGCATCCACGGCATCGACGGCGGCGGACATCGTCAGGGTCAGGTTGGTCCCGGTGTCGCCGTCTGGCACGGGATAGACATTGAGGGCGTCGATCTCTGACCGGTGCCGACGCAGCGCGTCGAGACCGGCGGCACACCACCGGCGAACGGCGGCACCGTCCTCACTCTCTGGCACGCGCCAGAGCCTATCGGCGACCACCGACATTTTCTCGTACGCCGCCGCGGCTGGAAAACTCGGAGGGCAAGACTCCGACAAGGGCCGATTGGGAGCCAGCGGGTCCCATCAGGTAACCTTGCGGGGTTGCCCGCCGGTTCGCCGGTCGGTGACACCTGGAGTCCGCCGCCGGCACGGCCGGTGGAGGGGTCCAGCCCGAGACGCAATCAATCCCAGGAGATCCCCGTGGCTAGCGTGTGCGACGTCTGCGGCAAGGGACCGGGCTTCGGCCACAACGTGTCCCACTCGCACCGGCGGACCAACCGCCGTTGGAACCCCAACATTCAGACGGTGCGCACCCCGGCCGGTGGCGGCACCACGCGGAAGGTGAAGGCCTGCACCTCCTGCCTCAAGGCCGGCAAGGTCGTTCGCGGCTGATCGCCTGCACCAACAAGGCCAAGGCCACACAGGCCAAGAGCTGAAGAAGCCCCGCGACCAACGGCCGCGGGGCTTCAGCACGTCCAAGCCCCGCAAGACGCCCAAGCCCCGCAAGACGCCCAAGCCCCAAAAGACGTCCAAGCTCCAGAAGAGGTCCAAGCCCCAAAGACGTCCAAGGCCCGGAAGACGTTCAGTGCCCGAAACACGTCCGAGGCCCCGAACACGTCCGAGGCCTCCGACGACAAGCAGCAGTCAGAGCGCCCGCCCGAACGAGCGCACGCTCGGGTACCCCTTGTAGTGCCCGAAATCCGGAATCCGCGCGTACCCGGCCTGCTCGTACAGCGCGATCGCCTCCGGCTGCGCCGTCCCGGTCTCCAGCCAGATCCGCTCCCGCCCGGCACCGCGGGCCGCCTCCTCCACCGCCGCGAGCAGCCGCCGGGCCACCCCCTGCCCGCGGAACTCGGGCGCCACGTAGAGCCGCTTGAGTTCCGCCGTGGTCTCGTCCTCGGCGAAGGTCCGCCAGCCGCAGCACCCCGCCGGCACGTGGTCCACGTACGCGACGAAGAAGCCGCCCATCGGCGGGTCGAACTCACCCGGCTGGATCGGGGTGGTGTCCCCGTCCCCGCCGTAGCGCCGGCTCAGGTCGGCGAGCGTGGCGCTGATCAGTTCGGTGGCGACCCGCGAGCCGTAGCGGGTCAGTCGGATGTCGAGCTCAGTCACTCGTAAAGGGTATAGAGGCGATCACTCGTTACCGGAAATGGTCCCAGCCTGGGGCTCCGCCGGTGTACCGGCGACCGTCCACAGTCACGCCGTCACCCGCGGTGAACAGGCTGGCCGGCATGACCTCCCCCACGACCCGCCAGTCGTCCGGCAGCTCCACGGACGGCGGGAAGGTGGCCGCGATCGCGTGGTCGTCGCCGCCGGCGAGGATCCAGCCGTACGGGTCGACGCCGAGCGCGGTCGCCGCGTCGCGCATCTGCTCCGGCACCACGAACGCGGAGCGGCGCAGGTCGATCCCGACGCCGCTGGCGGTCGCGATGTGGCCCAGGTCGGCGAGCAGCCCGTCGGACACGTCGATCATGGACGTGGCCCCGAGCAGCGCCCCGGACGGGCCGGCGGCGTAGGGCACCTGCGGCCGGCGGTGCGCCTCCACCAGCAGCTTCGGCGAGCGGAAGCCGCGGGAGAGGATGGTGTACCCGGCCGCCGCGTACCCGATGCGCCCGCAGACGGCCACCACGTCGCCGGGGCGCGCCCCGGTGCGCACCAGCGGCTCCCGCCCGTCCAGCGTGCCCAGGGCCGTCACCGCGATGGTCAGCGTCGGGCTGGCGGACATGTCCCCGCCGACGACGACCGCCCCGACCTTGCCGGACTCGGCGGCCAGCCCGTCGGCGAGCTCCTCCGCCCAGGTGACCTCGAGATCGGCGGGTGCACAGAGCGCGACGAGCAGCGCCGTCGGGCGGGCGCCCATGGCGGCGATGTCGGCGAGGTTGGCGGCGGCCGCGCGGTGGCCGATGTCGCGCGCGGTGGACCAGTCGCGGCGGAAGTGCCGGCCGTCCACGAGCACGTCGGTGCTGGCCACGACCCGGCCGTCAGGGGTCGCGACCAGGGCCGCGTCGTCGCCGGGGCCGAGCAGGACCAGGGGCGACGCCGCCCCGAGCCGGGCGGTCACCCGTGAGATGAGCCCGAACTCACCGGCGGTTGCAACGGTCACCCGTCCTCCAAAAAATTGAACACTGATGCGCAATGTTGCCCTTGACGCAGCGTGTCGTGGCACGATCACGCACGGCTGCTGGTTCGCTGCCTCCCATGGTGCGGTAGGTTCAGCCCTGATCAGCGCTCGCGCGGCGCAGGAAGGAGTCGTGTCGTGGTACAGGCATACATCCTGATCCAAACAGAGGTCGGCAAGGCACGCGATGTGGCGACCGCCATCCAGCAGCTCGCCGGAGTCGTCCGGGTGGACGCGGTCACCGGGCCGTATGACGTGGTCGTGCTCACGGAGGCGCGCAGCGTCGACGAGCTGGGCAAGCTGATCGTCAGCAACGTGCAGCTGGTGCCGGGCATCACCCGCACCCTGACCTGCTCGGTGGTGCACTTATAGATGACGGCGATGAGCCCCGCCAGGCTCGCCACCATCACCGCGGTCCCGGTCGCGCTGGTGGTCGGCGTCCTGGCGTTCTGGCTGCTCGGCGGCTTCCCGAAGGCCACCGCGACCGGTCCGGTGCACACCGACGCGGCCCCCATGGACCAGGCCACGGCGGCGACCTGCCGCGCCCTGGTCGCCCGCCTGCCGGAGACGCTCGGCGGGCTGCACCGGCGCCCGGTCAGCGCCGGGCCGGAGCAGCACGCGGCGTTCGGCGACCCGGCGATCGTACTGTCCTGCGGGACGGTCGGTAAGCGGGCGATTCCGCAAGATGCCCAGCTGCTGGGCCTGTCGGACGTATGTTGGTATCCGGAGGAGCGAGGCGACGAGACCGTCTGGACGACGGTGGACCGCCAGGTCCCGCTGCGGGTCGTGGTGCCGAAGAAGGCCGACGGCGCGTGGCTGGTCAACCTCTCGGCACCGATCGTCACGACCGTGCCGTTCGCCGATCCGGGCAACACCCACTGCTGACACCGATCTCCCCTCGGTTGCGCAATCCGGACCTGGTTGCGCCTGAACGAGGGAGAGATCCATACGTACTGTGCTCACCGTCGCGGCCGCCCTGGTCGCCGGCGCCACGACCGGCGTCACCCCGGCGGCGGCCGCGCCCGCGCCCCGTAGCGTGTCGCTGGGCGCCTACCTGACCGGCGGCCAGGAGGTGCCCAAGGGCAAGGGCGACCCCGACGCCACCGGGATCGCGCTGCTCCAGCTGTACCGCGACGGCCGCCTCCGCTACGTGATCCACGTGCGCAACGTCGGCGGTGACATCGACGCCGCCCACATCCATCGGGGCCGGCCCGGCAAGAACGGCCCCGTGAGCGTGCCGCTGGCGGCGCCGACCTGGTCGGGGTCGGTCGCGGCGTGCACGAAGGTCGGCGACCGGCTCGCGTGGCGGCTACGAGACGACCCGGAGCGCTACTACGTCAACGTGCACTCGTCGGCCCACCCCGGCGGCGCGCTGCGCGGGCAGCTGCACCGCAACTGAGCCCGGCTCAGTGCAGGCCGGTCCCCCGCCGCACGGCCGCCTTGACCAGTCGTGAGATCAGCGTCTGGTACGCCACCCCGCTGGCCTGCCACACGACGGGGAACGGCGCACCCGGATCGAAGCCGGGCATGGTGTCGATCCTGTCGAAGTAGACCTGGCCGTCGGGGGTGACGGTGCACTCGACGACGGCCAGCCCGGCGCAGTCGAGGGTGACGAACGCCTCCACGGCCAGGTCGCGGACCCGGCGCCCGACGGCGCGGTCAAGGTCGGCCGGCGCGGTCGTGCGCCCGTCGCCGACCTCACCGGGCACGCTGGCCTCGGGCCGGTCGGTCGCGCCGGTGTCCAGCACGCCCACGGTGACGCGCCGGCCGGCGGGCGCGGCGGCGACGACGACCTTCGCGTCGACGGCGCGGGCCGCGGCGACCGCGTCCGGCAGCCGCGCCCAGTCGGTGACCTCGGTCACGCCGCCGGCGCCGCGGGCCGGGCGGACCACGACGGGCAGGCCGAGCCGGTCCCGGTCGGCGGCGGCGACGTCCGCGTCGCCCCTGAGCACGACATAAGGCGCGACGGGCAGCCCGGCGGCGACGACGAGCTTGCGGGAGAAGTCGTGGTCCATCGCCACGGAGGCGGCGAGCACGCCCGATCCGACGTAGGGCAGGTCCGCCATCTCCAGCAGCCCCTGGATGGTGCCTTCGTCGCCGAAGACGCCCTGCAGGACCGGGAAGACCACGTCGATGCCGCCGAGGCGGGCGACCCCGACGCCGGCGTCGACGACGGTGACGGCGGCGCCGGCCGGCACCAGGTCCGTGGAGGGCTGCTCGGCGCGGGCGGCCTCGCTGAGCACCCAGCGACCCTCCTGGGTCACCCCGATCGGCACGATCTCGAACTCGTCGGTGTCGAGGGCGTCGAGGAGGTCGGCGGCGCCGACGCTGGACACCGCGTGCTCGGTGCTGCCCCCGCCGAACACGACGGCGACCCGGGTCTTCTCTGGCGTTTCCACGCGCCGACCCTAACGGCCCGGTCAAGCCGCCGCTGTCCGGCCGTCGTCGGTGTCACCGTCGCGGTGCCGGCACTTCGCCCTGCGTCAGTCCTTGATCGCGTCGAGTGCGCGGTGTACGTCGGCGACCAGGTCATCGGTGTCCTCGACGCCGCACGAGAAGCGGATCAGGCCCTCGGGGGTGGCGTCGCCCCACTGCGCCCGCCGGTCGGCGGAGGTGTGCAGGCCGCCGAAGGACGTGGCGGCGAAGACCAGCTCCGCGGCCTCCAGGAACCGCTCGGCGGCGCCCCGGTCGGCGAGGGTGAACGTGACCACGCCCGGGATCCGGCGCATCTGCCGGGACGCGACCTGGTACGCGGGATCCTCGCGCCGCCCGGGCCAGCGCACCGACAGGACCGCCGGGTGCGCCGCGAGGACCTCGGCGACGGCGGCGGCGTTGGCGGACTGCCGGGCCAGGCGCAGGTCGAGGGTGCCGATCGAGCGGTGCGCGAGCCAGGCCTCGAACGGGCCGACCACCGCGCCGGTGGCGCCCCGCCACGCCGTGAGGGCCGCGGCCCGCTCGGGGTCGCGGGTGCAGACGTACCCGAGCAGGATGTCGGAGTGGCCGGTCAGGGCCTTGGTGCCGGAGGCGACCGAGAAGTCGGCGCCCAGGTCGAGGGGGCGCTGCCCGAGGGGGGTGGCGGTGGTGTTGTCGACCGCGACGAGCCCGCCGCCGGCGTGCACCTGGGCGGCCAGCTCCGCGATGTCGCACACGTCGAGCCCCGGGTTGGCCGGGGTCTCGACCAGCAGCAGCCGGACGGTGTCCAGCGCCGGGTACGGCCCCGCGGTCGGCACCTCGAGCACCGTGACGCCGCGCTCGGTGAGGTGCGAGGACGCGAACGCCCTGGTCTTGTAGTAGCCGTCGGCGGGCACGACGACGGTGTCCCCGGGGCGCAGGACGCTGAGCAGCACCGCGCTGATGGCGGCCATGCCGGAGGCGAACGTCACACACTCGCCGTCCTCGAGCGCGCCGATCGCGGTCTCCAGCGCGCGCCAGGTCGCGTTGTCGGTGCGCCCGTAGCCGTCGACGCCCAGCCGCGGCCCGGCGACCGGGTCCAGGTGGTAGGGCGCGCCGAACGCGGGATTGGGCAGGAACGGCCGGCCAGGCACCGGCTCGGGCAGTCCGGCGTGCACAGCCCTCGTGCCGTCACCTGTCATGAGGTCGCCTCCGCCGTCGAGGGCACCCCGGGCCGCTCGGGCTTGGTCTCGCGGGACATGAGCGCGGCGAGCGCCTTGAGCGGGTCGACGCCCTCGTGGCAGACGAGCTCGACCTGCTCGGTGATCGGCATCTCCACGCCGACGCTGTGCGCCAGGTCACGGATCGACAGGCAGCTCTTGACCCCTTCTGCGGTCTGCCTGGTCGCGGCCTGCGCCTGCTCCAGGGTCTCGCCGCGGCCGAGGTGCTCGCCGAACGTGCGGTTGCGGGACAACGGCGATGAGCAGGTGGCCACCAGGTCGCCGAGGCCGGCGAGCCCGGCGAACGTCATCAGGTTCGCCCCGAGCGCCCCGCCGAGCCGGGTGGTCTCCGCGAGGCCGCGGGTGATCAGCGTGGCCCGGGTGTTGTCACCGAAGCCGAGCGCCGAGGCCATCCCGTAGGCGAGGGCGATCGCGTTCTTGACCGCGCCGCCCAGCTCGCACCCGATGACGTCGTCGTTGGTGTACGGCCGCAGGTACCGCGTGCTGATCGCGCGCTGCACCAGCTCGGCGCGGCGGATGTCGGTGCACGCCACGACGGTCGCCGCCGGCTGCTCCGCCGCGATCTCCAGGGCGAGGTTGGGGCCGGTGACCACAGCGATGCGCTCAGGCTCCACGCCGGCGGTGTCCACGATCACCTCGCTCATCCGCTTCAACGTGCCCAGCTCGATGCCCTTCATCAGGCTGACGAGCGTGGCGTCGGAGCCGATCGTGCCGGCCCACGCGCCCAGGTTGCCGCGCAGCGTCTGTGACGGCACGGCCAGCACCACCAGGTCGGCGCCGTCGATCGCCTCGCCGGCGTCACCGGTCGCGGTGATCGCCTCGGGCAGCCACATGCCGGGCAGGTAGTCCGGGTTCACGTGCCGCTCGCGGATCGCCTCGGCCAGCTCGGGGCGCCGGGCCCAGACGGTGACCTCCGGTGTGCCCGCGTCGGCGAGCAGCTTCGCGAAGACGGTGCCCCACGATCCGGCCCCGAGCACCGCGGCGCGTCGAATGCTCATGTGCGCTCCGTCCCAGTCATGCAAGTGTCCTGCGCGGTGTCCACAGCGGCGGCGGGGTCCCGCCGCGGATCTCCACGAGCATGTCGCGGAGGTGCAGCATGATGTGGTCGGTGATCTCGTTGAGCGTCTGGGCGCTCGGCTGCGCGTCGTCCCAGGCAGACAGGTCGATCGGCGCCCCCGCCACGACGGTCACGTCGGCGCGCGGCAGCAGCCGCAGCTTGCTGGTGCGGGGGTCGTACATTCGCTCCGGGCCCCACATCACGATCGGGATCATGGGCGCGCGGGTGTCCAGCCACAGGCGGGCGGCGCCGGTCTTGCCCCGCATCGGCCACAGATCGGGCTCGCGGGTGGTGGTGCCCTCGGGGTAGATGACCAGGGCCTCGCCGTCGTGCACCCCTGCCCGGGCAGCTTCCAGGGCCTTCACCGCGTCGGTGGTGCCCCGGCGCACCGGGATCTGGTGGTTGGCCCGCAGCAGGTAGCCGAGCACCGGCACGCTGAACAGGCTCGACTTGGCCAGGAACGACGGCCAGCGGCCGGCGTCGTAGATGTAGTGCGCGACGGTGAGCGGGTCGGCGTGCGAGATGTGGTTGACCACGATGATCACCCCACCCTCTGCCGGGATGTGCTCCATGCCCGACCATGTGCGCCGGGTCAGCAGCTGCATCGTGGGCTTCACGGTCGCGACAGCGAAACGCCGCCAAAAGCCGAGCCTCCGGCGCCCCATCTCACCCTCCCCTCATGGTTCTGCTGCGAATCATGCCACTGCCGGGCGTCGTGGCGGCGTGTCAGGATGGGTCATGCTCAGCACGTGGGTGGCCACCTGGACGGCGGTCGTGCCGGTCAAGCCGCTCGGTGCGGCGAAGACGCGGCTGCGCGGGGCCGTGCCGGACGCCACCCATCCCGGGCTGGTGCTGGCCATGGCCCGGGACACGGTCGCGGCGGTGCTCGCCTGCCCGGCCGTCGGCCGGGTCGTCGTCGTCTGCGACGACCCGCTGGTGCGGGCCGGCCTGGCCGCCGCCGGCGCCACCTGCCTGCCCGACACCCCGGCCGCCGGCCTGAACGCGGCGCTGATCTTCGGCGCCCTGGCCGCCGGCGGCGCGCCGGTGGTCGCGCTCACCGCCGACCTGCCCGCGATGCGCCCCGCCGACCTGGCGGTCGTGCTGGCCGCGGCGGCCGGCACCGGCCGCCGCGCGTTCGTGCCGGACCTGGAGGGCAGCGGCACCGTGCTGCTGGCCGCGCCCGCCGGGGTGCCGCTCGACCCGCAGTTCGGGCCGGGATCCGCGGCGGCGCACCTGCGCTCCGGCGCGGTCCGCCTCGACGGCGACTGGCCGAGCCTGCGCCGCGACGTGGACACCGCCGCCGACCTCGACGCCGCCGCCGACCTGGGCCTCGGCACGCACACCGGCGAGATTCTGTGCACCCGGGCGTAACACAACCGCCATGGCGGCGCCGTCCCGCGAAACGCGCGCGGACATCGACACGCGGTAGCGTGGACTGATGCAAGGGACCGTGGCGACGTTCGACGAGGACACCCGCACCGGCACGGTGCTGCTGGACGACGGCACCGAGCTGCACTTCCCGGCCGCCGCCTTCGACGCGTCGGGGCTGCGGCACCTGCGCCTGGGCCAGCGGATCCGCCTCGATCACGACGCGGCAGGGGACGTCGTGAAGGTCACACTGCCGACCTTGCCGTAGCCGCTGAGCCGCAGGAAGTTCATGTTCAGACCCGCACAAACGGGCCATGATGATCCGGTGGACGAAACGCCTACCGGTCGCAGCCGCCCTCGTAACGCCGCACAACGCCCCGACCCGCAGAGCACGCCTCCCAAGGCGGCCCCGCGCAAGGCGGCACCGCGACGGGCGGCTCCGGCAACCGGCAAGACGCCACGTGTCAGGCGGGCAACGAAGGCCGCGGCACCTGCAACCGGTGAAGACGCCCCACAGGCGCCCGAGGAGGTCACCATGAGCGACACGGTGGCGGAGCAGACCCCGGTGGTACCCGCCCAGAAGTCCGCCGTAGCGCCGTCGCAGGAGCACGACGCGCTGGTCGTACCGACTGAGAAGCCACTGCCCGAGGACCGGTATCTCAACCGGGAGCTGTCCTGGCTCGACTTCAACGCGCGGGTCCTGACGCTGGCCGAGGACCCCGCGACGCCGCTGCTGGAGCGGGCGAAGTTCCTCGCCATCTTCGCCAGCAACCTCGACGAGTTCTACATGGTCCGGGTCGCGGGCCTGAAGCGGCGGCTGCAGACCGGCATCCCGGTGCGCCGCCCCGGGTTCCTGGCGCCGACGGAGCAGCTGGAGCAGATCGCGGAGCGCACGACCGCGCTGGTCGCCCGCCAGTCGAGGGTGTTCGCCGAGGAGATCGCCCCGGCGATGGCCGAGGAGCACATCCACATCGTGCGGTGGAGCGAGCTCGACCCGGCCGAGCGGGAGCGGATGCGCACCTCGTTCCGGGAGCAGATCTTCCCGGTGCTGACGCCCCTCGCCGTCGACCCGGCGCACCCGTTCCCCTACATCTCCGGCCTGTCGCTCAACCTGGCGGTCGTGGTCCGCGAGCGCGACGGCGGCCAGGAGCTGTTCGCCCGGATCAAGGTGCCCAACAACGTGCCGCGCTTCTACGCGCTGGACCGCATCACCCGCGACGGCGTGCGCACCGTGCGGTTCCTGCCGGTGGAGGAGCTGATCGCGGCGCACCTCGGGCAGCTGTTCTCCGGGATGCAGGTGGTCGAACACCACCTGTTCCGGGTGACCCGCAACGCCGAGGTCGAGCTCGACGAGGACCGCGACGAGGACCTGCTGCAGGCCCTGGAGCGGGAGCTGGCCCGGCGCCGGTTCGGCCCGCCGGTGCGCCTGGAGGTCGCCGCGTCGATCTCCGACCACGTGCTGGAGCTGCTGGTCCGCGAGCTGGACATGGACTCCCACGACGTGCTGCGGGTGCCGGGGCTGCTGGACCTGACCGCGCTGTGGGAGATCTACAACGGCGTCGACCGGCCGGCCCTGAAGGACGCGCCGTTCGTGCCGGCGACCCACCCGCACTTCGCCGAGGGCGAGACCCCGCGCAGCGTGTTCGCCCGGCTGCGCGACCACGACATCCTGGTGCACCATCCGTACCACTCGTTCTCCACCAGCGTGCAGCGCTTCGTGGAGCAGGCCGCCGCCGACCCGAACGTGCTGGCGATCAAGCTCACGCTCTACCGGACCAGCGGCGACTCGCCGATCGTGGACGCCCTGGTCGACGCGGCCGAGGCGGGCAAGCAGGTGGTCGTGCTGGTGGAGGTGAAGGCGCGCTTCGACGAGAAGGCCAACATCGGCTGGGCCCGCACGCTGGAGCGGGCCGGCTGCCACGTCGTCTACGGCCTGGTCGGGCTCAAGACCCACACGAAGACCGCGCTGGTCGTGCGCCAGGAGGGCAACCACATCCGGCGGTACTGCCACGTCGGCACCGGCAACTACCACCCGAAGACCGCGCGGCTCTACGAGGACTACGGCCTGCTCACCGCGGACCCGGAGGTCGGCGCGGACCTCACCGACCTGTTCAACGTGCTCACCGGGTACAGCCGCCAGACGTCCTACCGGCGGCTGCTGGTCGCCCCGCACGGTGTCCGGCGCGGCATCATCGAGCGGGTCGACCGCGAGATCGCCCTCGGTGAGCAGGGCTTGATCCAGCTGAAGGTCAACTCGCTGGTCGACGAGGAGATCATCGACTCGCTCTACCGAGCCGGTCAGGCCGGGGTGAGCGTCGACCTGATCGTGCGCGGCATCTGCGCGCTGCGGCCCGGCGTGCCGGGCATGTCGGACAACATCCGGGTCCGGTCGGTGCTGGGACGGTTCCTGGAGCACTCGCGGGTGTTCCGGTTCGGCCGCGACGCCGGTGCCGAGTACTGGATCGGCTCCGCGGACCTCATGCACCGCAACCTCGACCGGCGGGTCGAGGCCCTGGTCAAGGTGACCGACCCGGCCGCGACCGGCGAGCTGGACCGGATGCTGAAGCTCATGATGAGCGACGAGACCGGCGCGTTCGAGCTGTCCGGCGACGGCACCTGGCACCGCCGGCACGGCAGGAACCCGCAGGAGGCGCTGCTGCGCCGGATCGTGGACCGGGCGGAGCCCACCACGTGAGACCGCCGGCCTGGTTCCCGGCCCAGTTCGTCGTCGGTGACGGTTTCACACTGCCCGACCTGGCCGGGCCGGGCGGCGCCGTCACCCTCGGCACCACCTGCTACGACACCCCGGACGCGGCGCTCGCGCACGCCGGGGTGTCGCTGCGTCTGGACCGTGCCGGCACCTGGTCGCTGCTGCTGCCGGGGCGCGAGCTGCGCCGCCCGGCCGCCGGC
Source organism: Dactylosporangium sp. NPDC050688 (assembly GCF_040654515.1). Lineage (NCBI taxonomy): Bacteria > Bacillati > Actinomycetota > Actinomycetes > Micromonosporales > Micromonosporaceae > Dactylosporangium > Dactylosporangium sp. NPDC050688. The sequence continues at coordinate 79,077 of NZ_JBFAIC010000001.1, read as the reverse complement.
GCCGGGGTCGTCCCGCCGGACCTGCTCGACGTGCTGACCGCCCTGCACCGCGGGGCTGACCTCACCGCGGTGCGGACGGTCCGCTCGGCCGTCCACGTGCTGTCGGCGGCGGGTGGCGTACTGGCGGAGGTCCGCGTCCTGTCCGGGCGCGGCACGGGCCGGCGCCCCCGCGGCGTCGAGGTGGTGCTCATCGACGGCGGCACCGGGGACCTTGCCCGCATCGCGGCCGCGCTGACCGCCGCCGGCGCGGTCCCCGCACCGCCCGGCTCCGCCGACGGGCCCGACGGCTCCGCCGGCGACCTCGTGACCCGCGCCGTGGGGGCCGGCGTCGCGCGCATCCTGCGGCACGACGCCGTCGCCCGGGTGCGCGGGACCATGCCCGACGGCGACACCCCCGTGCACCAGATGCGGGTCGGCACCCGGCGGCTGCGCAGCGACCTGCAGACCTTCCAGCCGCTGCTCGACCCCGCCTGGAGCCGGTCGCTGCGGGCGGAGCTGAGCCGGCTGGCCGGCGCGCTCGGCGGCGCCAGGGACGTCGAGGTCCTGCGGGCGCGCCTGCGGGCCACCGCCGCGGCCGATCCCCTCGCCCCGCTGGACGCGGGCGCCGTGGAGCGCATTGACGCGGCGCTCGCCGGCCGGCAGGAGACGGCGCTGTCCGCGCTGGACGAGGCGCTGCGCTCGCCGCGGTACGTGCCGCTGCTCGACGCGCTCGTGCGGCCGCCCCGGCTCGCCGGCAGGCACGCGGCGCCGGCCGCCCGGGTCCTGCCGGGCCTGGTGCGCAAGCCGTGGCGCAGGCTGCACGCCGCGGCCGGCGCGCTGACCCCGGACCTGCCCGACGACGACTGGCACGAGGTGCGCAAGCTGGCCAAGCGGGCCCGGTACGCCGCCGACGCCGCTGCCCCGGTCGTCGGCGTGGAGGCGGCCGTGCTGGCCAAGCGGATCGCGAAGGCGCAGAAGATCCTCGGCGAGCACCAGGACGCCGCGACCGCCGCCGACACGTGGCTGTTCGTCGCGAGATTCCTCGACCGTGGCGACCATGATCTCGCCGTGACCGCGGGCAGACTGTTCGAGCGGGAGCGGGCAGCGGTCACCCGGGCGCGGGCCGCGTTCCCGGCGGTGTGGGCCGCGGTCTGCGAGGAGAACACCACAGCATGGCTGAGATGAACACGGTCGTCCGCTCGGCGGGCGGGGTGGTGTGGCGCCCGACGAGGAACGGCGTGGAGATCGTGCTGGTGCACCGTCCCCGTTACGACGACTGGTCCCTGCCCAAGGGCAAGATCGACCCCGGCGAGCACGAGCTGGCGGCGGCGGTGCGCGAGGTGCACGAGGAGACCCTGGTGCGGGGCGTGCCCCAGGCCAGGCTGCCCTCGATCCGGTACCTGACCGGCGAGCCGGGCGTGGAGAAGGTCGTCGACTTCTGGTCGATGCGGGCCCTGGTGTGGCAGGACCGGCCCGCCGACGACGAGATCGAGGAGGCGCGCTGGGTGCCGGCCGCGCAGGCACCGGCGCTGCTGAGCTACGCGCACGACCGGGGCGTGGTGAAGGCGTTCCTGGACCTGCCGCCGGTGACGTCGGTGGTGGCGCTGGTGCGCCACGCCCGGGCGGGCAAGCGCAAGGAGTGGAAGGGTCCGGACGCGAGCCGCCCGCTGGACGGCGCCGGCGCGCGCGACGCGGAGGCGCTCAGCGGCCTGCTGCGGCTGCTGCGGCCGGAGTGGGTGGTGTCGGCCACCCCCCTGCGGTGCCGGCAGACGGTGGAACCGCTGGGGCTGCCGTACGGCCTGGACCCCGCCTTCGACGAGGGGCAGTCGCCGACCGCCGCGGCGAACGCGCTGCGGGCCGTCGCGGCCCGCGGCGGCACGAGCGTCGTGTGCAGCCAGGGCAAGCTGATGCCGCCGCTGCTGGTCGCCTTGTCCGGCCGCACCAATGTGGACTTCCACACCCGCAAGGGCAGCGGGTGGCTCCTCACCTTCAGCGGTGACCGGCTCCTCGGCTGGGATCCGCTGCGACCCCTGACGGTCTGAGCACAGCGAAAGGGGGCGGGCGCCGGTATGGCGCCCGCCCCCTTTTCCGTTGTTCTACCGGTGCCGCCGCCGGGTCACTTGGCGGTGGCGGCCTTCTTGGCGGGCGCCTTCTTGGCGGCCGTCGTGGTGGAGGCCGTGGTGGTCTTGCGCGCGGTCGTCGAGGCGGCGGCGCGCGTGGTCTTCGTGGCGGCCTTCTTGGCGGGAGCGGCCTTGGTCGCGGCGGCCTTGGCCGGAGCGGCCTTCGCCGTCGCCTTGGTGGCGGTCGCCTTCGCGGCGGTCGCCTTGGTGGCGGCCTTGGCCGGAGCGGCCTTCGCCGTCGTGGCCTTGGCGGACGCCTTGGCCGGCGCGGCCTTGGCCGTGGTCGCCTTGGCCGTCGTGGCCTTGGCGGCGGTCGCCTTGGCCGTGGTCGCCTTCGCGGCGGTGGTCTTGGTGGCGGCGGCCTTCTTGGCCGGCGCGGCCTTCGGCACCTTGCCGGCGGCGACCATCTCGCGGAAGCTGGCGCCGGCCCGGAACGCGGGCACCGACGTCTTCTTCACCTTGACGGCCTCACCGGTGCGCGGGTTGCGCGCGGTTCTCGCACCACGGACGCGCTTCTCGAAGACACCGAAACCGGTGATGGCGACCTTGTCGCCCTTGGTCACGGCAGCCTGGATCTCGGCCAGCACCGCGTCCAGCGCCGCGTTTGCCGACTTCTTGTCGCCCAGGCGAGCGCTGAGCGCCTCGATGAGCTCGGCCTTGTTCACGTTGTTTCCTCCCGTACCAGAAATAAGTCCCTGTGGGCAAGGTATCCCAACGAACACAGGATACAAACATATGACGGAAAAGAAATCGTTGTGGAGCAACGGATTCGGCCGGCGGCTCATCGAGACGCCCTGCTGGTGCCTAGTGAACGACGGGTGTCCACTCCGGACGGCGTTGTTCGAAGGCGGTGATGGCGTCCTCGTGGCGCAGCGTCAGACCGATGTCGTCAAGGCCTTCCAGCAGGCGCCAACGGCTGAAGTCGTCCAGCGGGAAGGCCCATTCGCGGCCCGCCGCACGCAACTGGCGCTCCTGCAGATCGACCGTTACCGGCGCCGCCGGATCCGCTTCGATCCCGGCCCACAGTTCCTCGACCGCTTTCACGTCCAGCTCGACGGGCAGGAGCCCGGCCTTGAGCGCGTTTCCCCGGAAGATGTCACCGAAACGCGGTGCCACGACAACCTTGAAACCGTAGTCCTGCAACGCCCAGACCGCGTGCTCGCGCGACGACCCGGTGCCGAAGTCGGGCCCGGCGACGAGGATCGAGGCGCCCGCGTACACGGGATTGTTGAGCACGAATTCGGGATCCGAGCGCCAGGCGTTGAACAACCCGTCCTCGAACCCGGTGCGGGTGACGCGCTTGAGGTAGACGGCGGGGATGATCTGGTCGGTGTCCACGTTGGAACGGCGCAGCGGCACGGCGGTGCCGGTGTGGACGGTGAACTTCTCCATGTCAGATTCTGCCTGTCTTCTCGGCTAGTTCAGGTCCGCGGGGGCCGCGAGGCGGCCGACGACGGCGGTTGCGGCGGCGACCTGCGGCGACACCAGGTGGGTGCGGCCGCCGCGGCCCTGCCGGCCCTCGAAGTTCCGGTTGGACGTCGAGGCCGAACGCTCGCCCGGCTTCAGCGTGTCCGGGTTCATGCCCAGGCACATGGAGCAGCCCGCGAAGCGCCACTCGGCGCCGGCGGCGGTGAAGACCTCGTGCAGCCCTTCCTCCTCGGCCGCGGCGCGCACCGACGCGGACCCGGGCACGACGAGCATCCGTACGCTGTCGGCGACCTTGCGCCCGCGCAGCACGTCGGCGGCGGCCCGCAGGTCCTCCAGCCGGCCGTTGGTGCACGAACCGAGGAACACCACGTCCACCGCGACGTCGCGCAGCGGCGTGCCCGGCGTCAGTGCCATGTACTCCAGGGCCTTCTGCGCCGCGACGCGGTCGGCGTCCTCGGTGAAGTCGGCCGGGTCCGGCACGCTCGCGCCCAGCGGCGCGCCCTGGCCCGGGTTGGTGCCCCAGGTGACGAACGGCGTCAGGTGGGTGATGTCGAGGGTGATCTCGCGGTCGAACTTCGCGCCCTCGTCGGTGCGCAGCGAGGCCCAGTACGCCTTCGCGCGCTCCCACTCCTCACCCTTCGGGGCGTACTCGCGGCCCTCGACGTAGGCGAACGTGGTCTCGTCCGGCGCGATCATGCCGGCCTTGGCGCCCCACTCGATCGACATGTTGGAGACCGTCATCCGGCCCTCCATCGACATCTTCTCGATGGCCGGTCCGCGGTACTCCACGACGTGGCCGCGGCCGCCGCCGGTGCCGACCTGGGTGATGAGCGCCAGCACCAGGTCCTTGGCCGTGACGCCCGGGGCGAGCTCGCCCACGACGTTGACCGCCATTGTCTTGAGGTGCGGCTGCGGCAGCGTCTGGGTCGCCAGGACGTGCTCGACCTCGCTGGTGCCGATGCCGAACGCCAGCGCGCCGAACGCGCCGTGCGTCGAGGTGTGCGAGTCGCCGCACACGATGGTCATGCCCGGCTGGGTCAGCCCCAGCTGCGGGCCCATGACGTGCACCACACCCTGCTGGGCGTCGCCCAGCGAGTGGATCCGGACCTTGAACTCCTCGCAGTTGCGGCGCAACGTCTCGATCTGCAGGCGGGACACCGGGTCGCTGATCGTCAACAGGTTGTCGGTCGGCGTGTTGTGGTCCTCGGTCGCGATCGTGAGATCGGTGCGGCGCACGGCGCGCCCGCTCAGGCGCAGTCCGTCGAACGCCTGCGGGCTCGTGACCTCGTGCAGCAGGTGCAGGTCGATGTACAGCAGATCCGGCTCGCCGTCAGCGGCACGGACGACGTGCGCGTCCCACACCTTCTCTGCGAGCGTCCGCGGTCGTGCTTCTCCCACCATCTGGACATCCTAAAGTTTGGGAGGTATGTTTCGGTCTGTGGGACACAGTATGAGCGGTGTTGGCGTGCTCGACAAGGCGGTGGTCATCCTGGCCGCTTGTGTCGACGGCGCCAGCCTGGCCGAACTGGTGGACCGGACCAAGCTTCCCCGGGCAACGGCGCACCGGCTCGCACAGGCCCTGGAAATCCACCGATTGCTCGTTCGGGACGCGCAAGGACGCTGGCGGCCGGGCCCGCGCCTGGGCGAGCTCGCCAACGCGGCACCCGACGTTCTCCTGACCGCGGCCGAGCCGATGCTCACCGCACTGCGCGACGCGACCGGCGAGAGCGCGCAGCTCTACCTCCGCCGCGCCGACGAGCGGCTCTGCGTGGCCGCCGCCGAGCGCGCCAGCGGCCTGCGCGACACGGTGCCGATCGGCTCGGTGCTGCCGATGACCGCCGGCTCCGCCGCCCAGGTGCTCCTGGCGTGGGAGCCGCCGGAGGCCGTCATGCCGCTGCTGCCCCGGTGCAAGTTCACCGGCCGCACCCTCGCCGAGGTCCGCCGCCGCGGCTGGGCGCAGAGCGTCGCCGAGCGCGAGGCCGGCGTCGCCAGCGTCTCGGCCCCGATCCGCGACCGCACCGGCCGGGTCATCGCCGCCATCAGCGTCTCAGGCCCGATCGAGCGCCTGGGCCGCCGCCCCGGCGACCGCCACGCCATGGCCGTGGTCCGGGCTGGACAACGCCTCTCCGGCCTGTAGCGTGCCGCACATCGAGCACGCTTGACTGGAGGAGCCAGTGCCTGAATCCACCCCAGCCGCCCCCGAACCGATCGACGACGGCATCTCCGAGGCACCCGAAGCCCCCGAGGGCGAGGCCTCAGGCGTCGGCCAGGCCCCTTCCGGCGCCCCGGAGAAGCCGTCGACCGGCCCCGGCTCGCCCAGCCCCGACGGCCCGCAGCGCCCCACCACCCCGCCCACCGTGCCGGCACCCCCGACCCCGGCCCCAGCAGGCGGCCGCGGCGGCTGCATGACCATGGTGCTGAGCCTGATCGTGCTGACCGCCGCTTTCCTCGGCATCGCGTCCCAGCTGTAGTCCGCTTCCCGGCTGCTCTCCGGTCCTTCCCAGACCGGAGAGCACCCACCCCCGACGATTCCCAGCCGGCAGGCAACCACCTCAGCCCAAGGGCCGGGCTGACAAGGACCCAGACCTTCCGGAGCCGACCGGCCTCGACGTGCCGTTCGACGACCGAACCGGCTGCGGCGTGATCCTCGAACGCCTGCTGCGCGGCGAGCGCTCCCTGATCGGCATCACGTTCGTGACCCGAGCCCGCACAGAACCAGCCCACGACCTCACCCTGGAGCAAGCCACGCTCCTGGCGACCCAGATCACCGACGCCATCCAAGAAGCCCGCCAGCCCGCCCACGGCTAGGGTCCCGTCTGCCAGGCTCCCCCACGAAGCGAAGCGAGCCCCCGGGGCTCGCGCAGCGCCGTAGCGCGAGCGAAGCGAGCGTGCAAAGCGAAGCGAGCATGGGGGGTGCGGGGTGGGACCCCCCGCTGGGGAGCGCGGCGAAGCCGTGCGCGGGGAACGCGGAAGTCCACCAACGGGAACAGGTCCACCCTGTGAACAGGGTGGACCCATTGGACTGTAGCCCCGACCGGATTCGAACCGGCGCTACCGCCTTGAGAGCGCGGTGCCACGGACCGCTGCACCGCTGTGCCATGCCTTGGCCGCCGCCACCACGTGGCAACTTGTGACGTCAGTTGCGATCCGGTGGCGAGCAGTGGCAGCGGTTCTGCTGACTGTCCTGCCTCCATTTTTCGCACGCTGGCAACCGCTGCGGTTGGTCAGCGCCGTAACAGACACTGACCGCCCACCCTCACGCCGCAGACTAGGATATTCCATTTAGACGAGCGAGCCGTTAGTCAACCAGGAAGCCTTCCGTCCGGCAGCAATCCATAATCATTTCTAGCGACGCATGTCTAACGGCGTTGGGGTTGATCGATGGTTACGTCGAACTCGCTCGGATGGTGGTCAGAATTTCCGCACGCATACACGATTTTCGCTTTTAGAGTGCTGGTATCGTGCGCGGATTTCGGTGGCTGCCAAGCTAGCGCATAGCTTCCAGTCGCCACGGTTACCAATGTCAAGGTATCGCGATATTCGCGCAGATATGAACGCTCCTTTTGAATTGTTCCCCAGCTGTTGATCGTTCCGTTCACGAGCTTTTGATCGCTCGTCCAGTCGACTAAATGCCAGCCGTTCGGGGAGTTTACGGCCAGTTGCGTCTGGCACTCTGGATCGATCCTTCCTTCGATCTTCCATGACCCAAACATGAATACGGTGAATCCATCGCGAACGCTAAAAGGAATTCCGCGCAGGCTTTCAAACCTCTTCACGAGGTCATGTCCAGGGTTTGTTTCGATGCTGTCAGCCGCAAGAATTGCGGACGCTTTGACGGATATATCATGGGATTGTGTGCGCCGAACAGCGACAAATAGGCTGATTAGCGCAAGGGCGGCTAGATCCACAATGATGGTTGTTGCCACGACGCGCCGTCGTGGCAACAACCACCATTTGGCCTGAGTTGACCAGGTAGACACCATCACCTCAAATTACTAGCAGGGCGTTACTGCTTCCCCGCCGTTGCCTGGAGATGATTCCCAGTGATCGGAAGTAGTCGACCACGAGAAGCTTAGACCGTTACTGTAGACGCCGATCCCATTCACGGATGTGCTCGACCAGGTGTGCGAGTATTGCGCGTAGGCCTGAAGCGTTCCGCAGCCCGGGTTGCTGATGTAGTAAATGATAGACCCATATTTGAAATTGTAGTCCTGGCCCCCTGGCTCGCCCCCGCAGTTGCTACCCTGGTTGCTCATGCAGAATTTGTCTTGCCCAATAAAGCTAACACCGGTGTTATTCAAGGTACTTGGGGTGGTCGTGTTCAGCATGGGAAAGTAGTCCGTTTCACCCCATGCGCGCATAGTTGCTTGATAACTACTGGAGATCGAGTTGACCGGCCTGTTGAGGCTTAGTCCGATGCCCTCGTTGCCCCCAATATTGCATGGCAATGAACAGAACAATGGCACCTCAGAAGCGATAGGTGAAATCGTGTTCCATTGCCAGAAGGTGTAAGCAATCCAAGTGTTATGGGAGGGGTCATCAAAGATCGTGGCGCCTCAACATTGATATCCGAGTTCTGGCTATCCAGGGCGCCCACCTGCCGGATTGGCTTACTCCTACGGTGAATGTTGCATTTTTCCGACAGGACTGCCGAAATTTGGTCAATTGTATAACCTTGCTTGCGTAGTCTGTAGAGCACGTCCTCGATGTTCGCCTTACGCTCAGCCAGGTTTTTCGTAGCGGTGCCTAGGCATTCCGAGGTGCGAGGTCCAGCGAATGCTGGGATTTGATCCCCACCAAAAGTAGAGCAACTACCGACAGTGCGATAGTAAGCCGTCTCGTCCATAGCTTGGTGCGACCAGGCTTGGCGAGTGAATAACGCGTCGTTCCTTGCATGCGACCTCCCCGATGTATGCGACGAAGGTTGCACTGAACGGGCACTGGACCCCGTGCAATGCGAACTCGATGTGACGATTCAATCGTAAACCGTCGATGCAATTTGCCATGCCGGGTAGGCCGCTTCTCCCCCTGCTCGGAATGTGAGTAGCCCTTTTGGGTGATCCCAGTAAGCGATCTGGGCTAAGTTAGCAGGAAATCATGCATCGATGTCAGTTGCAATGTGACGTAACATCGGGTATGTAAATCCCCATCTGGCGGGCTGGACCACTCCTGAAACCGCTCTGGTGCAACGCCACCCCCGACGGCCGTCCAGCTTGCTCCCACGCCTTCGCATGAACACCGTTGCTGCACTCGTGCGCCGGTTTAGGAAACGATGGACCTCAGCTGGTCCGCATACTCGGCGACTCACGTGTGCCGCAATGGGGCAGCTGGCCGCTGGCGAGCATCGACCACCGCGCAGTGCAGGAGTGGGTGAACGCCCTCAGCCGCAAGCTCGCCCCGGCGTCGGTCGCCAAGTGCTTCGGCGTGCTGTCGATGGTGATGGACTCCGCGATCTACGCCCGCCTGATCGCCATCAACCCGTGCAAGGGCGTGAACCTCCCAAGCCACTCACAAGCCGCGCCGTCCGGCGCAGGCCCTCAGCCGTGCCGATTTCTTCGAGCGGCTGTTGCCCGCCACGCCGCCGACGTACCGCGCGCTCGTCGCCCTGGCGGCGGGCACCGGGTTGCGCTGGGGCGAGACGGCCGGGCTGGCGTGGGGCGCGGTCGACCTCGACGCGGGGCGGCTGCGCGTGGTCCAGGTCGTCATCGAGTCCGGGGGAGCGCGCAGCATCAAGCCCTACCCGAAGTCGCGGGCGGGCGTGCGCTCCATCCCGCTGCCCGCGTTCCTCGTGACCGAGCTGCAGCAGCTGCGCGCCGTGCTCGACGCGCCACCGAGGCCAACCGCGCTGCTGTTCACGAGCCGCTCAGGGCAACCGCTGTTGCGGTCCACCTTCCGGCGACAGGTCTGGCGGCCCGCCCTCGTGCGCGCCGGGCTGCTCGGCAGCGTCACGGAGCACCAGCCCGGCGCGTGGCTCGCAGCATGGCCCGACGCAGCGGGCGTGGAGCACTCCAAGGAGTTCGGCGCCGAGCGTGAGGCGGTCGAGCACGTGACGGCGCACGCGGCCGGCGGATTGCACTTCCACGACCTGCGGCACTCGTACGCGAGGTGGCTGGTGTCCGACAACGTGCCCGTGAACATCGTCAGGGCGGTCATGGGGCACGAGAACACCTCGACCACCCTGAACCTCTACACCCACGCGCCGAGCGAGTACCACGGCCACGTGACAGGTGTCTTCTACGGCTCCCGCCGACGGGTCGACTGACGATCCGTTGACTGCAGCAGGCTGACACGTCCACAAACGAAAGCGGCTGGTCAATGGCGTTGTGCCTCTGACCAGCCGCCTTGCGGACTGTAGCCCCGACCGGATTCGAACCGGCGCTACCGCCTTGAGAGGGCGGCGTCCTGGGCCGCTAGACGACGGGGCCCCAGGTGTTGCTCGTGTTGCGTGCCGTGCGGTGGAACAATACAGCACCGCGATCTTGCTGCGGTGCTGGGGTACCAGGACTCGAACCTAGACTAACTGAACCAGAATCAGTTGGGCTGCCAATTACCCCATACCCCATCGGCGCTGTCAGCGCCGGTTGGAAACTTTACCGGAGCGAACCCATCCGGCCAAATCGGTTGTCGCAAACACGCCTATTCCAAGGTCAGGACCCTGTTGCTGAGCGTGCCGACACCCTCGATCGAGACGGTGACCTCGTCGCCGGGGTTGAGTTGGGAGACGCCGGCGGGGGTGCCGGTGAGGATGACGTCGCCCGGGAGGAGGGTCATGACGTGTGACACATATGACACGAGGGTCGGCACGTCGAACACCATGTCCTTGGTGCGGCCGAGCTGGCGGACCTCGTCGTTGACCTCGCAGCGGACCTCGACGTCGCTGACGTCCACGCCGGTGGCGATCCAGGGGCCGATCGGGCAGAACGAGTCGAAGCCCTTGGCGCGGGTGAACTGGACGTCCTTGCGCTGCAGGTCGCGGGCGGTGACGTCGTTGGCGGCGGTGTAGCCGAAGATGGCCGCGGCGGCGCCGGCCCGGTCGACGCGGCGGGCGCCGGTGACGCCGATCACGACGGCGAGCTCGGCCTCGTGCTCGACCTGCTGCGACTGCGGCGGGATCCGGATGGCGTCGTTGGGGCCGATGATCGACGTGGACGGCTTGAGGAAGAGCAGCGGCTCCTTCGGCACGTCGTTGCCGAGCTCGGCGGCGTGGTCGGCGTAGTTGCGCCCCACGCACACCACCTTGCTGGGCAGGATCGGGGAGAGCAGCCGCACGTCGGCGAGCGCCCAGCGCTGACCGGTGAAGCGCAGCTCCCCGAACGGGTGACCGTCAATCTCGGCGACGGTGAGCCCGGTGAGCCCGGCCGAGGGCTCGCCCTCGACGGCTCCGAACGACATGCCACTGCTGTGGGCGAAACGAGCGATACGCACGCCGTGAAATCTACTCCGCCCCCGGATGCCGCTCCACGAACGCACCAGGCCGCGCCGCGAACGCCAGGCGCCACGCCACAAACCCCGCCACAAACCCCGCCGGGCGCCACGGCACGAACCGCGCTAGGAACCCGTCAGGTGCCGCTCCACGAACGCGTTGCTGAACTTCCGCTCCGGGTCGAGCCGGTCCCGCAGCGCCACGAAGTCGGTGAGCCGCTCGGGCCGCGGCGCGTGGTGGAACACCTTGCCCCAGTGCGGGCGCGGCGCCAGGTGCGCCAGGGACTCCTCGAGCGCGGCGACGACCGGCAGGACCCGCGCCTCGTCCTTGATCCAGGTGAAGTGCAGCGCGACGCTGTCGCGCCCGTGATGCGGGCTCAGCCACAGGTCGTCGGCGGCCACCGTGCGGATCTCGGAGATCTGCAGCACGGGCGTGACGAGGTGCCGCACCCGCTCGACCGCGGCGAACGCCGCCACCGCGTCGGCGCGCGCCACGAAGAACTCGCTCTGCAGCTCCTCGCCGCTGCTGGGCGTGAAGTCCAGCTTGAAGTGCGGCAGCCGCCGGTGCCACGGGCCGGGCACGCCGCCCTGCTCGGTGCAGCTCTCGGCGGGCATCGCCGCGATCGGGTGCATCGCCCGCCCCGCCGGCGTCGCCCCGAACCCGTCCGGCTCCTGCCCGTCGGCGAGCTTGAGCCACAGCTGGTCGACCGTGCCGCCGGCCCAGCGCGTGAACAGGCTGACGGAGTAGCCGGCGCCCGCGATCTGCTCCCAGCGCTCGTCCAGGACCGCTCGCGGCAGGTCCTCGAAGACGTATTGGCGGATGGTGTACGACGGCCGCACCGCCAACGTGATGCCCACCACGACCCCGATCGCGCCCAGCGAGACCACGGCGCCCGGGAACCCGGCGTCGCCGCGGGCCAGCCGGACCAGGTCCCCGCCGGCGGTGACCAGCTCGATGCCCTCCACGACGGTGGCGAGGTTGCCCAGCGCCGCGCCGGACCCGTGGGTGGCGGTGGCGACGGCCCCCGCGACCGAGATGTGCGGCAGTGACCCCAGGTTGTGCAGCGCGTAGCCCTGGGCGTCCAGGTGCGCGGCGAGCTCGCCGTACCGCACGCCGCCGGCCACGGTGACGGTCCCCGCCTCAGGGTCGATCCGCGGCGCCACCGGCAGCCCCGCCACGCTCACCAGATCGGAGGGCGTGTCGGCGATGTCGTTGAACGAGTGCCCGGATCCGAGGACCCGCACCCGCCGCGCGTCCGCCACCACGGCGCGCACCTGGTCCACGGTGGACGGTCGGTGCACCCGGGCGGCACCGAACACGATGTTGCCCGCCCAGTTGGTGAGGGTCATGCGGCCGAGTCTATGCACGCCCCGCCGTTCGCGGCCCGACCCCGCCGCCGGTATCACCGGCCGCATCGGTTCGACTACTGGCGGGCCGTTCCGGGTCGCCGCCGGAAGCGACGACCCGGGCGGCACCAAGGGCGCCGCAGCGTTCGGGTCGCCTGCCGTCGCGGGAAGTGCGACCAGCCGCGCGGCGCAGCCGGACACGGCCACACCCGCGAGCACGGCACCGCCCACGAGCGGGCCGCCGGCCGCGACGAAGACCACCGGCGCCGCCAAGGCGCCGACGACCAGGCCGCCGGCCACCAAGGCGACCACCAAGCCGGCCGGCAACTGCAACCCGAACTACTCGCCGTGCGTGCCGAACGACCCGGTCGACGTGGACTGCAAGGGCGGCGGCGGCAACGGCCCGTCCTACGTGCAGGGGCCGGTCAGGGTCATCGGCCAGGACGTCTACGGGCTCGACAAGGACGGCGACGGGATCGGCTGCGAGTAGTCAGAGCGTCTCCAGGTACCGCAGCATCTGCTGGATCTCGGCGGTCCGCGAGTCGGTGATGCGCTTCGCCAGGTCCAGTGCGCCCGGGTTGACGCCGGAGCCGGTCTCCATGCGGGCGATCTCGACCGCGTTGTGCTGGTGGGCCACGAGCATGTTGAGGAAGCGCCGCTCGAACTCGGGGCCGTCGTACGTGGCCAGCGCCACGATGTCGTCGGCGTTCGTGCCGTGGGCGCCGCCGTGGCCCGCGTGGGAGTCGGGGGCGGCGCTGGGCGGCTGGCCCCAGGTCTGCAGCCAGACCTGCATGGTCTTCGTCTCGTCGGCTTCGGTGACGTCGATGGCGGCGGCCAGCGTGCGGACGTCCTCGCGGACGGCCTTGGTGCGCGCCAGGCGGACCATCTCCAGCGCCTGGGCGTGGTGGGCGACCATCATCTGGGCGAACATGACGTCGGTGTCGTTGTAGACCTTGCCCGTCGCGGCGGCCGCGGGGGCCGGCTGTGCCGGGGCGGCGGCACAGCCGGCGAGGAGCAACGCCGTGGTGAGCGCAAGCAGGAACCGCACCCGAACTCCTCCGGTGGCGACGGGGCGCCCGGTGCGTGCCGGGCACCCCGAACGGACGATCTAGACCCGCAGCCAGAGCGCCGGGACGTTGGGCGGCTCCCAACCGGCGATGGCGGTGTGCGCCTGGCGGCACTGGTACGTGGCGCCGCCGTACGTGACGCGGTCGCCGACCTTGTACGCGGTGCCCGCCTTCCACGTGCCGCCTGCCGGGGGCGTGGTGGCGGTGGGGGTCGGGGTGGGCGTAGGGCTGGTGGTCGGCGTCGGGGTCGGCTGGGTGGGCGTCGGCGTCGGGTTGCCGCCGCCGACCTGCAGGTCGACGCAGGAGTAGAAGGCGTTGCCGGTGTCGGCGACGTTCCAGCGGGCGAGGACCAGGATCCGGCCGGTCCGCCCGCCGAGGCTCACCGTGTGCGAGACGGTCGCGCCGGGCTGGCGGCCCCCGTCGTCGATCACGGCGATGCGGGTGCTGCCGACGAAGTACTCCCACGTGCTGGTGGCGTGCCGGGCGGTGAGCACCCAGTTGAACGTGACGGAGTTGCCGACGGACGTGGCCGGCCAGCCCTTGTTGGGGTCGTCCAGCTGCGCGAACCGGCTGTTGCCGCCGCTGCAGCTCATCAGGCCCTTCGGGCCCTCGACGCTCTGCGGCTCGTAGACGATCTCGCCGCAGTTCGCGACGCGGCCCTGGGCGCACATCGCCTGGCGGCTCGCGGGTGAGGAGATGTAGCCGTGCGCCGCGGCCGGCTGGACCGAGACGAGCAGTGATGTGGCGATGGCGGCGAGCGCCAGCGGTACCAGCGCGATCGTTCTTCGCATCGATCGCTCCCTTCGTGCGGTGGGGGTGATGCCGCCAATGTAAAGGAAGGATTGTTAACAGTAAATAACCTTTATGGAAATCGGTCGATAGAGCGCTCTCACTTAAGGTAGGGTCCAGCCCGCTTTAAGGCCCGGTCTTGGACACCGCGGGCCGGGCCTGGTTGCGTGGACCCATGAACGTGACTGTCATCGGCGCCGGGATCAGCGGGCTCACCTGCGCCGTGCGCCTCCAGGAGGCCGGGCGCGCGGTGACCCTCGTGACCGCCGACGAGCCGGCCGCCACCGTCTCCCGGCTGGCCGCCGCCGTCTGGTACCCCAGCCACACCGCCCCCGACCCGCGCGTGCTGACCTGGGCCCGCCGCACGTACGACGAGCTGACCGCGCAGGGCGCCGCGGGGGTGCCCGGGGTCGTCCCCCGGCCCACCCGCATGATCCTGCGGGGCCCGCACGCCACGCCGTGGTGGGCGGCGGCGGTGCCGGACTTCGCCGAAGCGCCGGGCGAGTGGCGCTTCACCGTCCCGTCGGTGGAGATGGAGTGGTACCTGCCATGGCTGCTCACCCGGTTCGGCACGGCCGGCGGCCGGGTGGTGCGGCAGCGCGTCGCCCGGCTGTCCGACGCGCTGTCCGGCGGCGCCGACGTGGTGGTCAACGCGACCGGCCTGGCGGCCCGGGACCTCGCGGGCGACCCGGCCGTGCACCCCGCCCGCGGCCGCATCGTCGGCGTCGCCAACCCGGGCCTCGTCACGTCCGTGCGTGACGAGGACCACCCGGCGGGGATGACGTACATCCACCCCCGCAGCCGCGACGTCGTCCTCGGCGGCACGTACGAGCCCGGCGAGTGGGACACCGGCGCCGACCCGGCGGTCACCGCCGCCATCCTCGCCCGCTGCGTCGAGCTGGTCCCGGAGCTGGCCGGCGCGCCCGTGCTCTGGCAGGCGGCCGGCCTGCGCCCGGCCCGCCACGGCGGCCCCAGGGTCGAGGCCGACCCCTGCACCCCGCGGCTGGTGCACAACTACGGCCACGGCGGCGCCGGGATCACGCTCGCCTGGGGCTGCGCCGAGGAGGTCGTCACCCTCACCACTGGCGCGGCAGGCGCATGATCGAAGCATGATTCGCTTCATCCTGAACGTGCTGTGGCTGATCTTCGGGGGCGGCTTCCTGCTGTTCGTGGGCTACGCCTTCGCCGCGGCGATCTGTTTCGTGCTCGTCATCACGATCCCGTTCGCCGTGGCCTCCTGGCGGCTCGCCGTCTACTCACTCTGGCCGTTCGGCCGCACTGTGCGGGCCAAACCCGACGCCGGCGTGGCCACCGGCCTGGCCAACGTCCTGTGGGTCGTCCTCGCCGGCTGGTGGCTGGCCCTGAGCCACATCGCCGCCGGCATCGCCCTGTGCGTCACGATCATCGGCATCCCGTTCGGCATCGCCAACTTCAAGCTCGTCCCCGCCGCGTTCTGGCCCCTGGGCCGCGAGGTCGTCGACCTGTAACCCGGCACCCGGCGGCGTGGCCGGTCCGCTCACCCAAGAGCCACCGCCACGCCGCCGACCGCGCGGCGCGCGGCCGGTGCTCAGGCGTCCCTGGTCTTGAACAGGTACGCGGCGACCGCCAGCAGCAGCACCGTCCAGCCGGCGAAGACCCCGAGGCCCTGCCACTGGGTCAGCAGCGGGTCCGGCGGGAGGGTCGGCTTGAAGATGAGCTGGCCGGCGTTGGTGGGCATCCAGGCGTGCACGTGGGCGCCCCAGGAGCCGGGCAGCAGGGCGGTCAGGTTCGACACGATGAGGATCAGGCCGAGCACGCCGGTGATGGCGCCCGCGGTGTGGCGGATGATCGCGCCGAAGGCGAGCGAGAACAGGCCCAGAACGGTGAGGAAGAGGCCGGCGCCGAAGACGGAGCGGGCGGTGCCCGGGGCGCCGAGGTCGACGGAGATGTGGTCGGACATGATCCAGCGGCCGGCGAAGAAGGCGGCGAAGCTGAGCAGCTCCCCCACCACGAACATGAGCACCGCGAACACCACGACCTTGGCGGCCAGGACCTGCAGGCGGCGCGGCTGGGCCTGGAGGGTGGAGCGGATCATGCCGGTGGTGTACTCCGCGGAGACCGCCATGACGCCCAGCACGGCGACGACGAGCTGGGAGATGAAGACCGGCTGGTCGATGATGATCTGCAGCGGCTCCGCCGCCATGAGGGCCTGCTCCTCCGGGGAGAACGTGCCCCACTGGCGCATGAGGAGCCAGGCGATGAAGGACATCAGGCCGACCGAGATGGCGGCCATCGCGGCCAGGGACCAGGTGGTCGAGCGCACGGTGCGCAGCTTCGTCCACTCCGAGCGCAGCAGGCCGTCAAAGCCTGCGCGGCGGGTGGCGGTGATCGTGGTCATCGGGTCTCCAGGGTGCCGTGGTACTCGACGCTGTCCTTGGTGAGCTCCATGAACGCCTGCTCCAGCGACGCCTGCAGCGGGGCGAGCTCGTGCAGCCGCAGGCCGTTGTCGAACGCGAGGTCCCCGACGCGGCGCATGGGCAGCTCCGTCACGAGCAGCGCGCCGTCGGGCTCGGTGGTGACGGTGCCGCCTGCCGCCCGTACCAGCGCCGCCAGGGAAACGGCGTCGGGGGTGCGGACCCGGGTCGCCAGCACCGAGTTGCCCTCGATGAACTCCTGCACGGTGCAGTCGGCGATCAGCCGGCCGCGGCCGATGACGAGCAGGTGGTCGGCGGTGTGCTCCATCTCCGACATGAGGTGGCTTGAGACGAAGACCGTGCGACCCTCGGCGGCCAGGGACTTCATGAGGTTGCGGATCCACAGGATGCCCTCGGGATCCAGGCCGTTCACGGGCTCGTCGAACATGAGGATCCGCGGATCGCCGAGCAGCGCCGTGGCGATGCCGAGCCGCTGGCCCATGCCGAGGGAGAAGCCCTTCGACCGTTTCCGCGCGACCGCGCTGAGGCCGACCATGTCGAGGACCTCGTCGACGCGCCGCTTCGGCAGGTTGTTGGTCTGCGCGAGGCACAGCAGGTGGTGGTACGCGCTGCGCCCGCCGTGGATCGCCTTGGCGTCCAGCAGCGCCCCGACCTCAAGCATCGGGTTGTCCAGCCGGGCGAACGGGCGGCCGTTGACCGTGACCCGGCCGCCGGTGGGTGAGTCCAGACCGAGGATCATCCGCATCGTCGTGGACTTCCCGGCGCCGTTCGGCCCCAGGAACCCGGTCACCTGTCCGGGCCGCACCGTGAAGGACAACTGGTCCACCGCGACGCGGTCGCCGTACCGCTTGGTGAGGCCGACAGCCTCGATCATGACGTTCCCTCCGCTCCCGAAGCCGATGACCGGCACCGACGAGCGGCAAGCTATCCAACCCTTGCTGTGGCGCGGCTAAGAAGAGCTGAGGCCGCCCACAGCTTCCGCCGGCGGCGTTTCCGGCACGAGGCAGGTCACTCCCCCGGCCGTGCCGGGCCATGTCGTAACGTGCGACGAATGGCACAGCACCAGCTGCACGACCGCGTCACCTGCGTCGCCGCGCCCGCCGCGTGGCTGTCCGGCCCGGACGGGCGGATGACCGGCGGTGCCGACGGGCTCTTCGTGGCGGACCGCCGGGTGGTGGCGCGGCTGGAGGTCACGGTCGACGGCGCGGTGCCGGACCCTCTCGACGCGCGTCGCACCGGTGCCGCGTCGGCGGTTTTCGCGGGTGTACAGCAGGCGCCCGGCCTCCTCGTCACCCGGGCCAGGCTGGCGGAACCGCTCGGCGGCACGGAGACGGTCACCCTGTCGAACGAGTCCGACGAGCCGCGCAGCGTCGTGCTCGCCGTGACGGCCGCGACGGACTTCGCCGCTACCGGCGCGGTCCGCGACGGCCGGTCGGCGTCCACAGTGGACTTCGCGCCCGGCGGCGGCGGCGCGTGGTGGGCCCGGTCCGCCGACGGCATGGCGGTCCGGCTCGACGTCACGCCGCCGCCGGACCCCGACGCGCTGCGGTGGGCGGTCACCGTGCCCGCGGGGCAGACCTGGGCGGCCGAGCTGCGCTTCACCCGCACCGACATCCCGCCGGTCCAGCGGGCCAAGCGGTTCAGCACCCTGCGGGTCGCCGCGGCCGACGCGCGGCTCGACGCGCTGGTGCGCACCGGCGTGCAGGACCTCGACGCGCTGCGCCGCACCGACGGCGCCGACATCTACTACAGCGCCGGCAGCCCCTGGTACCTGACGCTGTTCGGCCGCGACGCGCTGTGGTCGGCCAGGCTGGGGCTGCCGCTCGGCGTCGAGGTCGCCGCCGGCACGCTGCGCGCGCTCGCCGCCCGGCAGGGCACCGCGTTCCACGGCGAAACCGAGGAGGAGCCCGGCAGGATCCTGCACGAGGTCCGGCCCCTCGACGCCGCGCACCGGCTGCCGCCGGTCTACTACGGCACCGTCGACGCGACCGCGCTGTTCGTGTGCACCCTGGCCGACGCGTACCGGTGGGGCATGCGCCGCGACGCCGTGGCGGCGCTGCTGCCGAACCTGGAGGCCGCGCTGGAGTGGCTCGGCGGGCACGACGGGTTCGTCGCCTACCGCTCGACCGGCGCCGGCCTCACCAACCAGGGCTGGAAGGACTCCGGCGACGGCGTCCAGTTCGCCGACGGGCGGGTCGCCGCGGGCACGCTCGCGGTGTGCGAGGTCCAGGCGTACGCGTACCAGGCGGCCCGCGACGGCGCCGACCTGCTGGACGCCTTCGGCCGGCCCGGTGCGCAGCGGTGGCGCGACTGGGCCGACGGGCTCGCCGAGCGGTTCCGGGCGGCGTTCTGGTGCCCCGGCGGCTACCCGGCCGTCGCGGTGACCGGCACCGGGGAGCAGGTCGACGGCGTCGCGTCCAACATGGGCCACCTGCTCGGCACCGGGCTGCTGTCACCGGCCGAGCGCGCCGCGGTCGCCGGGCACCTCGACCGGCTGCGGTCACCGTACGGGCTGCGCACCCTCGCGCCGTCCAGCGCCGGGTACGACCCGGGCTCGTACCACGCCGGCTCGGTGTGGCCGCACGACACCGTGATCGCGCTGCTCGGCCTGGCCCGCGACGGGCACCGGCGGGAGGCGGCGGCGCTCGTGGACGCGCTGCTGGCCGCCGGCGAACGGTTCGGCCACCGGCTGCCGGAGCTGTACGGCGGCGACGACGACGCGACGCCGTACCCGGCCGCGTGCCGCCCGCAGGCGTGGGCGGCCGCGGCCGGGCCGGCGCTGCTGGTCGCGCTGCTCGGGCTGGACGTGGACGTGCCCGCCGGGCGGATCACGTTCGACCCGTTCGCGCCGTCGCCGGTGGGCGCGTTCCGGGTGCGAGGGCTGAAGGTCGCCGACGGCGAGCTCGACGTGAGCGTCGACGCGGCCGGTGCGGTAACGGTCCACAATGGACCGATCGGGGTCGCGTTCCTGCTCGCCGACGGCAGCCCGGCGAGGATCGCGCGCCCGGCGCCGGTCGGCTGAACCCGCCGCGCGCCGTGGGCTCGTGGCGGTGCCGCGGCCGGCTTACTTCGACGGCGGGCCGCTGCTTCGGCGGCGGCGCTTCGGCAGCGGTTGGCTACTTCGGCGGCGGCTGCTTCGGCGGCGGCTGCTTCGGCGGCCGGCGGCTACTTCGGCGGGGTCAGGCGGAGGATGGAGCCGCCGAGGTCGTCGCTGACGAGGATCGAGCCGTCGGCGTCCAGCGCCGCGTCGACCGGCCGCAGCCACGGCTTGCCGGCCTTCGCGTCGACCAGCCCGGACAGCAGGTCCACCGGGTCGCCCGGCCCCTTTGCCGTCCAGGGCACGAACACCACCTTGTAGCCGACCGGCCTGGTGCTGTTCCACGAACCGTGCATCGGGATGACGGCCCCGCCGAGCGCCGTGGAGAACGTCAGCCCCAGCGGCGCGGTGTGCGCGGGCAGCCCGAGGTCGATCGGGTCGGCCTTGTCGCAGTCGGCCTTGCTCCCGTCGCGGTTGAGCTCATAATCGCGGTGGAACGGCAGGTCGTGGGTGCCGTTGTCGCTGTTCGGGTTGCAGAACGGCCAGCCGTAGAACCCGCCGTCGCGCACCTTGATGAGCTCCTCCACCGGGTACTGGTCGACGAACTGGCTCATCCGCTTGCCCTTGTCGGACTTGCCGTCGCCGTCGACGTCGCGGTCGTCGGGGACCAGGGTGTTGTCGCGGTTGTTCACCACGACCCACAGTTCGTCGGTGCCGGGGCGGAACGCGAGGCCCTCCGCGTTGCGGATGCCGGTCGCCAGCAGGTGCCGGCCGGCGTTGCGCCCGGCCGCGTCGTAGGTGTAGATCGCCGCGCGCCGCGGGTCGCTCACGGTGTCCTCGACGCACGCGTTGCAGGTCGAGGCGATCGACACGTAGAGCTTGCCGTCCTTGACCGCGATGTTCTTCAGCACGTGCGCGTAGTTGCCGCGCAGCTCCGGGGTGCTGGTGTCGGGCAGCCCGTCGACGACCACCTGCCCGCCGTGCGCCTTGAGATCCCCGGCCGTGTACGGATACCGCACGACCTTGTCGGCCTCGGCCACGAACAGCCAGCTGGCCCCGCCGATCTCGGCGAACACCAGGTCGTGCGGGCGGTTGAGCCCGGTGGCGAAGTCGGTGGCCTTGCCGGCCCGCACGATGCGCACCTTGCCCTGGCTGGGCTGCGACACCAGCAGGTCGCCGCTCGGCGTGAACGTCATGAACCGCGCCTTGTCGACCCGCGC
This sequence comes from Dactylosporangium sp. NPDC050688, assembly GCF_040654515.1. Classification (NCBI taxonomy): domain Bacteria; kingdom Bacillati; phylum Actinomycetota; class Actinomycetes; order Micromonosporales; family Micromonosporaceae; genus Dactylosporangium; species Dactylosporangium sp. NPDC050688. The sequence goes on along the minus strand of NZ_JBFAIC010000001.1, from coordinate 58,254 downwards.
GTACACCGCGGCGGTCCACCCGGTGGGCAGCGTCACGGTCCGCGCCACGTCGAACGGCGCCGCGGTGAGCCCGGCACCGGCGGTGACCTTCACGCTCGACGGCGCGCCGAGCACGAGCGCGGTCGCCGGCTGCGAGCCCGCCGCGGCGGTGCCGGCGCCCGCCGGCCGCGCCTTCTCCCCCGCCTCGCCACCACCGCAGCCGGTGAGGGCCAGCGAGCAGGCTGTGGCGGCGGCGAGCACTGCACCGAGCTTGCGCATGCCTGTGACGGTACAACCTAGACTTGGCGGATGCGCACGGACCAGTCATCGTGGTCACGGGCACAATGGGATACGTGACCGCCGCTGCCCACCGTGCCACCTCCGAACATCTGACTGCGACGCAGTGGCATGGCCGACGCGTGCAGCATGAGCAGCGGATCGACGGACTCTTGAGCGATCACCTCGCCAAGCGCGCCACACGCGGCCGCCACTCGATCGAAGAGTTCCTCCTGACCTACTACAACTTCCGGCCTGCACAGCTTCGCCGCTGGCAGCCGGGGCCGGATGTCGTGCTGGCTGATGCCGATCCGGGCGACTTCGGTCCCGACTTCGTCGCCGACGCTGACGGCGGCGTCCTTCTGGACGTCAACGCCGTGCTCAGCCGCCGCCGTGCCTCCGTCGAGTGGATCCATCGCCTGCTGGCGTCCACCGCCGGTCGGGCGCCCCACTTCGGCTGCTTCGGGATGCACGAGTGGGCGATGGTCTACCGGCAGACACCCGCCGAGACGCGGCACAACATCCTGCCCCTGCGGCTCGGCCCGGAAGCCACGGCGGCGCTCGTGGACGAGATCACCGTGCGGTGCAGCCACTTCGACGCCTTCCGGTTCTTCACCCCACCGGCGCGGCCGCTGAACCTGCTCCAACCTACCCGCGAGACGCAGCACGAACATGATCAGCCGGCGTGCCTGCACGCGAACATGGACGTGTACCGGTGGGCCTACAAGCTCTCCCCGCTCGTGCCGAGCGAGCTGGTCGCTGACTGCTTCGAACTGGCGAGGGAGATCCGGACTCTCGACATGCGCGCGAGTCCGTACGACCTGACGACCATCGGGCTGACGCCGCTCCACGTCGAGACACCTGAGGGCCGCGCGGAGTACGTCCGGTTTCAGCGCAATTTCGCCGAGCGCTCCAGCGTGCTGCGAGCGCTCCTGATCGGCTACTGCGAACGCGCACTCAACTGAGTCAGCCGGCAAGCACGTCCAGCCGTCTCCTGCAACTCGCAATCGCCCGTGCACGGTCGAGGCCGAACGCTTCGACGGCCGCCTCCAGCCTGCCGGCGGCCAACGGTGCCGCCTTCTGCCGGCCGGTGCGAGCAAGCACGTACAGCGCTCTGCCTGCGGCGGAGTGCGCATGCGCCGCGTGCCCCGAGACGTATGGGTGAATCGCCGACGGAAGATCCGTACGGCGTCCGGCTCTATCGCGACACTCGTGGTGGGTACCAGGTCGGTGTCTGCATTCAGCGTATGGACCTCTGCGTGCCAGTCGCAGACTTCGTCCGGCACGATCTTTGCCGGGAGGTCCTGGCGCTTCGCGACGCCGAGTACCGCCAGTTGTCCGAAGACTGATTGTTGTGAAAGGACGCGACGTGCCCGCAGAGTTTGAGGCGAAGGTGCTCGACATCGGCCCGGCCGCGATGGCAGACCTGATTCTTTCCAAGGGCGGCAGTGAGGTCAGCACCCCGACGCTCCAGCGCCGCTACGTGTACGACATCGTCGCGGGCGACGAGAGCAAGTGGATCCGGCTGCGCGACAACGGCACGAAGACCACGCTCGCCGTCAAGGAGATCTCCCACGACGGCATCGACGGCACGTACGAGGTCGAGGTCACCGTGGACGACCTCGACGCGACGAACGAGCTTCTCGGCTTCCTCGGCTTCCACCCGAAGTCCTACCAGGAGAACCGCCGCACGAGCTTCACCCTCGAAGGCGCTCAACTGGAGATCGACGAATGGCCCATGATTCCGCCGTACCTGGAGATCGAGGCCGACTCGCCGGAAGAGGTGCGCCGCGTCGCCGCCCTCCTCGGGTACGAGGAGTCACAGCTCACGAGCGAGAACACCACGAAGGTCTACCAGCGCTACGGCATCGAACTCGGCGAACATAAGGTCGTGCGCTTCTCGTGACCTCGGGGATCCGCTGGATTGCGACGACGCCGTGGCTCAGCTCAGCCAGGTGTAGACGTTCCAGCCGATGCCCGCGACCGCCGCGAGGGCGAGGGCGGCGAGGTAGGTGAGCACCAGGCGGGTGTCGCGCAGGACGCACTTGGAGCGGGTCAGGCCCTGCCGGCGGGCCCGCACGTAGCCGGCGAGGCCCAGCAGGGCGAAGCCGAGCAGCGCGACCGGGCCGAGCAGCCACGCGAGGGCGGCGATCGTGGCGTACACGCACAGGCGCAGCGGATCGTAGGGCTGCGGGGTCGACGTCATGTCTCTGGCACACCGAATGTTTCTGGCACACCGAACGGCAGGGCCACCGGGCCGGCGGTGCGCTGGGCCCGGGGCAGGCGCTGCGCGGACAGCGCCGGCCACGCCTGCACGGCGCAGAACGGGGCGCACTGGTGCTTCGGGGCGTCGTCGCGGGTGTCGAGCGTGGCGACGTGCACGCAGCACTGCAGGAGGCGCTCCTCGATCATCGTCGCCATGTCCATGAACGGCTTGACCGTGATGCGTTTGACCCGCTCGCCGAGCATCTTGCGCAGCCGGTTGCGGCCGCCGGGCAGCGACGAGGAGACCAGCGTCGTGAGGGTCGAGATGCCCAGGTCGCAGTTCTCGCAGATGTCGCGCCACAGGGAGCCGACGTCGGGGTGCGACAGCGAGGACTGCTCCGACAGCAGCCCGAGCAGCGAGTCCTTCACCGCGGCCCGCAGCGCGGCGGGCAGCTGCACGTCGGCGATGCGGTTGGCGACCAGGTCCGGCTCGAGGTCCAGGAACGTCAGCAGGCGGTCGTGGCCGATGAGCTTCGTCATCGACTGCCACTCGCCGCTGTCGTCGCGCAGCAGGTACCCCACGGAGCAGCAGTGCGGGTGCGAGCACGGCAGCGCGGTCAGGTCGCGCCAGGTGACCTGCCCGCCGGTCTGCGGGCCGAGCCGGGCCAGCACGCCGGTGTGGGTGAGCCGGTCGAGGGGATCGATCGCGGCCGAACGACCGGAGCCGAACTGCGGCTGCAGCGACACGCCGCCGACGTACGGGGTGTCCAGAGCCCGCTTCACGACGGCGCCGATCTCGTCGTCGTTGACGCCGAGGGCGCAGGTCATCGTCAGCGTGGTGAAGATGCCGCGGGCGGAGAGCCGATCGACCGCCTGGTCCTTGAGCCGGCGCAGGTCGGCGCCGCGGTGGTGGCGGGCGGCGCGCTCGGTGACGCCGTCGTACTGCAGGTAGACCTCGACCCGCTCGCGGTGCTCGGTCAGCAGGTCCAGCAGCGCGTCGTCGCGGGCGATCCGGACCCCGTTGGAGTTCACCAGGACCCGCACCACGTTGCGCGACGACACCTCCCGCAGCAGCTCCGGCAGGTGCGGGTACAGCGTCGGCTCACCGCCGGAGAGCATGAGCACGTCGATGCGCCCGTTCTCCCGGGACAGTTTCGTGTCGATGCTCGCCAGGATCTCGGCGAGCGGCACGACGCCCTCGATCGCCGGGGACGAGTCGGTGAAGCAGGTCGGGCAGCGCAGGTTGCAGCTGTCGGTGAGGTCGGTCAGCAGGATGCAGGTGTGCTGGGTCTGCATCTCCGGCAGCCCGGCGAGGTACGCCGACGGCACGGGCGCGAAGTTCCCGGCGAGGTCCGGCACGTGCGTCTTCGTCGGGGCGGTCCACTGCTCCAGGTACCGCAGGATCTCCGGCGACTCGTCGTAGAGGGTGCGCACGAGGCCGTGGCTGGGGCAGCCGCGCTCCAGCCAGATCCGGCCGTCGCGCTCGGCGAGCCAGCCCGACAGCCGCTGCACCGTCTCCAGTGGACGGTCGGGGCGCTCGTCGTGGCAGTGCGGGCAGAACGCGTTGACGTAGCGGTGGATCCGGTCGCCCCGCAGCTGCATCCCCGCGCCGTTGCCGGTCACGGCACCTCCTTCGTTGTGGCCGGTCACACGGTCCCCGAGTTGGCGTTGACGAGCGCGATGCACACGCCGATGCCGGCGACGGGGAAGACGATGACGCTGACCGCCCAGCCGATGAGGATGCCGAGCCCGAGCCCTCGGTCCCGGCGGGCGATCCAGACGATGCCGACCACCAGGCAGGCGACGAACAGCACCAGCTGCAGCAGCATCTCCAGGTAGATGCCCAGCAGCGCGTTCTCGCTGTTGTCGGACGAGGCGAGCAGGATCGTCACCAGCACGCCGATGCCGATCGCCAGGACCTGACCGCCGGCGGCGATGCCGAGGCCGGCGGCGACCCTGCGGCCGCGGATGGGCCGGTCCTGCCCGTTCGGGGGCAGCGGCGGCGGTGGCGGCACCGTCCAGCCCGAGTTCGGCGGCATCGTCATGCCGTCACCGCTTCCTTTCGTCGTACCAGGTCACGCATCACACCCGCCACGATGAGCGGCAGGCAGACCAGCAGGAACAGCTGCGGGCGGGTCAGGCCGAGCCATACCACCTCGTTGCCCCGCACGAACTCCACCACGAAACGGAACGTGGCGTAAGCGGCCAGATAGATTTTGAACAGCGCGCCGGGGGCGGTGACCTTCCGGCGCAGCGCCAGCAGCGCGCCGAACGCGGCGAGGTGGAACAGGATCTCGTAGGCGAAGGACGGGTGCAGCGGCACGCCGGCCACCGTGTGCATCGCTTCGGCCTGCGCCGCGTTGAGCGTGACGCCCCACGGCAGGCCCGTCGGCGTGCCGGGCGGCTCGGCGAGCAGGCAGCCGACCCGGCCGACCGCCATCCCGGCCGCGACGGCTGGGGCGAACAGGTCGCCGGTGCGCCACGGGTAGCCGGACACCTTCTTCGCCACGATCGCGCCCACGTACGCGCCGACGAGTCCCGACAGGATGCTGCGGTTGCCGTACGCCCACTGCTCCAGCAGCGTCGCGTTGTCGCGCGGGTCGAGGTGCTGCGCCCACGTGCCGAGCCGGGCGAAGAGGGCACCGCCGACGAGGGCGCCGGCCAGCACGTACCAGAGCCGGTCGTCCTGCGCCCGGCGGCGCCGGACCTCCCACAGGAACACGACGGCGGCGATCCCGATGCCGAGCGCGACGCACACGTCGTGGGTCAGGACCGCCACCGGACCGAACCTCGCGATCACCGGATGCACAACTGGGCAGCCTAGTGGGCCGTCCGGCGGTTCTGTGAAGATTCTCAGCAGGGGCAGGGCAGGCTGGCGCGGCTCGCCTACCCTGACGGGATGGTCAGCACCGAGGAAACCCGGCCGTTCGCGGCACCGGCCGCCCCACCGGGGCCACGCCGGTGGCTGACCGTGCTGCTGTGGCTGCTCATCGCGCCGCTGGCGCTGTGGGCGGCGGCCCGGGTGTTCGGCCTGGAGAGCGGCTTCCCGACCGTCCAGCTCATCGCGTTCACCCCGTATGTCGCGTTCGCCTCGCTGGTGCCGCTGGCGATCGCGCTGCTGACGAAGCGGATCTGGCCGGCGGTCGCGGCGGCGGTGGTGACCGTCGCGTTCGCGGCGTGCGTGCTGCCGCGCTGGATCTCCGACAGCGACGCCGGCACACCGGAGGGGCCGACGCTGCGCGTGATGAGCGTCAACATGCTCCTCGGCGGCGCCGACCCGGGCCAGATCGTGCGCCTCGTGCGCGACGGCGCCGTCGACCTGCTGGCGGTGCAGGAGTACACCGACGAAGGGCGCACGGCGCTGCGCCGGGCCGGGCTCGACGAGACGCTGCCCAACGTGGTGGCCTACCCGCGGCCTGGGGTGACCGGATCCGCCGTCTACAGCCGCTTCCCGCTCGTCGACAAGGGCTACCGGCGCTTCGCGTCCGACTTCGGGCAGGCGCGGGCCGGGGTGCAGGTCCCGGGCGCCGTCGAGGTGTATGTCGAGTCGGTGCACCCGTGCGCCCCGTCGGACGGCGACCGGGACGCCTGCTGGGTGTCGGACCTGGCGGCGCAGCCGGCCGCGACCCCGGCCGGGCCGGTCAACCTGCTCATCGGCGACTTCAACGCGACCCTCGACCACGCGGCGTTGCGCCAGGTGCTGGCCAAGGGATACCACGACGCGGCCGACGTCGCCGGTGCCGGGTTCTCCACGTCGTGGCCCTATGACGACCGGTGGTTCATCCCCGGCGTGACGATCGACCACGTGCTGACCGATGAGCGCGTCGGGGTGCGCAAGGTGGCCGTCCACCGTGTCGCGGGGACCGACCACAAGGCCGTGTTCGCCGAGCTGGTGCTCCCAAAGGCCGACCGCTGACCCGTCCGATCATGCCGAATCCGCACCTGAAAGATCACTGGCGCATACCTCCGGCTATACGCGGTTCGTTGGCCGGGAGTACCTTCACGTACGGATCGGGCGGAACGCCCCGACAGAACCACGTTGGAGCAGATGGGTGACACGAACCTTCCGCGGCACCGCGCTCGCCGTCATTGCGCCGGCCGTGCTCGCCGTCGTCCTGGCCGGCTGCTCGGACAAGAAGGACAATGCGGATGAGACGGCGACCGCCGACCGTCCGACGGTGGAGGTGACCGCCCAGCCGCAGGACGCGCAGACCGCGCAGGTCACGGCAGAGCAGGTCTTCGAAAACCTGTCCGGCGGCGACTGGGCCGGAGCCTGGGAGCTCTGGACCGACACCGCGCAGACGGCCATCGCCAAGGACGCCTACGTCGACCTGGTCTCGACCTGCACGTCGCTGCAAGGCGACTACGTCGTGACCGGGCTGACCCCGGTCGACGACTCGACGGCGACCGTCAAATGGACCCGGACACCGGCCGGCGGCACCGCGACGAGCGGCACCAATACGATCAAGTACCAGGCCGGTCAGTGGCGGTTCGAACCGGACCCGGCGGCGCTGGCCGCCTTCCGGCAGAACAAGTGCCCCTGACCGGGCACTGATCGGCCGCGGCCGGCTTCGGCGGCCGCGTACGGAGACGGTGAGAGGGCGGGGCCGGCCGGCTCCGCCCTCTCAGGTCATGGCTACACCCGCACCTGGCGGGACAGGCCGTAGCTGAGCGCGTCGACGAGCGCGGTCCAGCTCGCCTCCACCACGTTCTCGTGCACGCCGACCGTGGTCCAGTCCTCGCCCGTCGACCGGGTCTCCACCAGCACGCGCGTCACCGCGCCGGTGCCGTGGCTGCCCTCCAGGATGCGGACCTTGTAGTCGGCCAGCTCGAAGCGCGACAGCTGCGGGTAGTGCTTCGTCAGGGCCACCCGCAGCGCCTCGTCGAGGGCGTTGACGGGGCCGTTGCCCTCCGCCGTCGCGATGATCCGCTCCCCCTTGACCCGGACCTTGACCGTCGCCTCCGACACCACCGCGCCGTCCTCGCGGTGCTCCACGATGACGCGGTACGACTCGAGCGTGAACGGCTTCGGCACCGTACCGTCGGCGAGCTCGGCACGTACCAGCAGCTCGAACGACGCATCGGCGGCCTCGAACGACCAGCCGCGCGCCTCCAGCTCCTTGACCCGGGTGGTGACCCGCGACAGGGCCTCCGGGTGGCCGGTCAGGTCGACACCGAGTTCGCGTGCCTTGAGCTCGATGCTGGCCCGACCGGCCATCTCCGTGACCAGGATCCGCATGTCGTTGCCCACGACCTCGGGGTCGATGTGGTTGTAGAGCAGCGGATCCACTTTGATCGCGCTCGCGTGCAGGCCCGCCTTGTGAGCGAACGCTGACGACCCGACATATGCCTGGTGGGTGTCGGGTGCGATGTTGGCGATCTCTGCGACGGCGTGCGAGACGCGCACCATCTGCTCGATGCACCCGTCCGGTAGGACCGGCATACCGAGCTTCAGCTGGAGGTTGGCGACGACGGCGAAGAGGTCGGCGTTGCCGGGCCGCTCGCCGTAGCCGTTCGCGGTGCACTGGAAGTGCGGGACGCCCGCCTCGACGGCGGCGACCGTGTTCGCCACCGCGCAGGAGGTGTCGTTCTGGCAGTGGATGCCGAGCCGGGACACGGCCTCGTCCTCGCTGATGCCGAGCGCGCCGGCGAGCCTGCCCTTGACCTCGCCGATGGTCCGGGTGATCAGCGACGGCAGCATGCCACCGTTCGTGTCACACATGACGGCCTTCTCCGCGCCGGCGGCGAGCGCGGTCGCGGCGACCCGGGCGGTGTACTCCGGGTCGAACGCGTACCCGTCGAAGAAGTGCTCCAGGTCCAGGAAGACCCGCCGCCCCTCGCTCACCAGGTACGCGACGGTCTCGTGCACCATGGCCAGGTTCTCCTCGGCCGTGGTGCGCAGCGCCCGCTCCACGTGCCGCAGGTCCGACTTGGCGACCAGGGTCACGGCCGGGGTCTGCGCGTCGAGCAGCGCTCGTACCTGCTGGTCGTCCTGCACGCGGACGCCGGCCTTGCGGGTCGCGCCGAACGCGACGAACACCGCGTGCTTCAGGTCCAGCTCGGTGCGCGCTCTGCGGAAGAACTCGGTGTCCTTCGGCATCGCCCCCGGCCAGCCGCCCTCGATGAAGCCGACGCCGAACTCGTCGAGCAGCCGGGCGACCGCCAGCTTGTCGACGACTGAGTAGCTGATCGCCTCGCGCTGGGCCCCGTCGCGCAGCGTGGTGTCGTACACCTGCATGGTCTTCTCCTGGCTTTGGGATTTTTGTGGCTTCTGGCGGGTGGGCCAACAAAAAGACCCCTCGCGAATGCGAGAGGTCTGCGCGGCCAGCTAGGGGATGCTGGACGCGCTAAGGGCCAATAATGAGCCGAGTCACGTTGGGTAGCTTGCCACGCGCACGCCGCCCATGGCACGTGATTCCGGATTCTGAGAACCCGGGTGATCTGCTTCACGATTCACCCTGTTCGTCACGTCCCTGTAACGCACGTCGGTCAAGGTTGGGGTCAGTCAAGCGAAAGCACCAGGGAGGTCCCCGTGCTCACCGTTGGTGAACACGTCTCGGCACGACTACCGGGCAGGTCGTCGGTCTGATGTCGATCGAAGCACTGAAGGCCGCGCTGCCGTCGTATGCGAAGGACGTCGAGCTCAACCTCGACGCCGCGCTCGCCGGCGCCCTGCTCACCGAGCAGCAGCTGTGGGGCACCGCGCTCTCCTGCGCGATGACCACCCGCAGCGCCTTCGTGTTCCGCTCGATGCTCGCCGAGGCCGGGAATCACCTGAAGCCCGACGCTGTTACAGCAGCCAAGGCGGTCGCTTCCCGGATGGCGATCCACAACGTCTATTTCCGCGCCAAGCACCTCATCGGTGACGAGGCGTACCAGCACCTGCCGGCGCGCCTGCGCCGGCAGGTGACCACCTGGCCCGGCGTCAGCACCACCGACGTCGAGCTGTGGTCCACAGCAGTATCCGCGATCACCGGGTGCGGGGTGTGCCTGGAATCGCACGAAAGATCACTTCGTGGTGCAGGGGTGTCCCGCGAAGTGGTCGACGAGGGTCTACGCGTCGCCGCGGTAGTTCACGCGCTGGCCGTGACCCTCGATGCAGAGGCAGCTTCCGACTAGGAGCTTTCCTCTTGTACGGGTGTCGGAGTGGCGGCTCCGGCACCCGTACGCATTTCCGGCCCCGTTCGCCCTCAGGGCGTCCGGCCGGTGGTCATGGGCGGGTGGGCTGTTCGGCTGCTGTCGTTCGCCTGATCGGGCGGGGTTTTCGCCGGTTCCCGGTGGGTTTTTCCTGTTCACGGGCGGGGTGGACGGTGGTGGTGCCGCTCGGTCGTGCAAGTTGCGCACAGCGTGTCTGCGGGGTGATGGCATCGGCGGTTACCGTTTCCAGCAGCATCGCCGGGGGACCGGTCACGGCGGTGGGTCACGGAATCTGGGGGGCGACGCGCATGATCGACGACGGTGTTCCGCCCGGCCCCGGCGCCGATGCGGGGGGTGAGCCGCCGATCGAGCCACCGTTCGGCTGTGCTGATCCGATGCTGTGGCGGGTCGCCCGGGCGCTGCACGACGCGCACAAGCCACGCACCGACAACTTCTGCGAATGCAAGATGTTCTGGCCGTGCCCGGACGCGCAGCTCGCGGAGGAGGCATTGCTGCTGGCGTACGAGCGGCCCGCGCCGCGCGGCGTCCGGCCCGGCTACGGCCGGACGTCCAACCTCGGCCGCTGGTCGGCCTGACCCGTACACAAAAAGCCTGACCGTACCCAAGCAAACGGCAGAACCGGGCGTTACAGGACGCGGTGCACCCAGCCGTGCGGGTCGGGGGCCGTGCCCCGCTGGATGCCGACCAGGCGCTCGCGCAGCTCCATCGTGACCTTGCCCGCCGCGCCGTCGCCGATCGTGAACTCCCCCGACCGGTCGCGCACGACGCCGATCGGCGTGATGACGGCCGCGGTGCCGCAGGCGAACGCCTCGCGCAGCCGGCCGCTGCGCGCGTCTGCCTGCCACTGCTCGTAGGAATACAGCTCCTCGCGGACCGCGATGCCCTGGTCGGCGGCGAGACGCAGCACCGACTCGCGGGTGATGCCGGGCAGGATCGTGCCGGTCAGGGGCGGGGTGAGCATGGTGCCGTCGTCGAAGACGAAGAAGATGTTCATGCCGCCGAGCTCGTCGACGTAGCGCTGCTCGACGGCGTCGAGGAAGACGACCTGGTCGCAGCCGTGCTCGATGGCCTCGGCCTGGGCGACGAGGCTCGCGGCGTAGTTGCCGCCGCACTTGGCGGCGCCGGTGCCGCCCGGGGCGGCGCGGGTGTAGTCGCGGGAGACCCAGACGCTGACCGGTTTGACGCCACCCTTGAAGTAGCTGCCGACCGGGGAGGCGATGATCAGGAAGAGGTACTCCGAAGAGGGCTTGACGCCGAGGAAGACCTCGCTCGCGTACTGGAACGGGCGCAGGTAGAGGCTGCCCTCGGGGTCGGAGGGGACCCAGTCGCGGTCGACGCGGATCAGCTCCGCCAGCGCGTCCAGGAACAGCTGCGGCGGCACCGGCGCCATGGCCATGCGGGCCGCGGACTCGCGGAAGCGGGCGGCGTTGGCGTCGGGGCGGAACAGGGTGATGCCGCCGTCGGCCGCCCGGTAGGCCTTCAGGCCCTCGAAGATCTCCTGTGCGTAGTGCAGCACGGCGGTCGCCGGGTCCATCGGGATCGGCGCGCGGGCCTCGACGCGGGCGTCATACCAGCCCTTGCCCTCGGCATAACGGACGGTGACCATGTGGTCGGTGAAGATCCGTCCGAAGCCGGGGTTGGCGAGCATCGCGGCCCGCTCCGCGGCGCTGACCGGCGCCGGGTTGGGACGGACCTCGAAGTCGAGCGTGTCACCGCCGTTCATGGCGTGCCTCCAGTTGCGCGTCGTGTCTGCAACTTACCCCGAACGGTCGTTCAAGCGCACGAAGGGGTCAGGCGACGGCTTCGGCGAGCCGATCGCCGACCGCCTCGGTCGACAGCGCCGAGCCGGGGGTGCGCGCGGCGACCTCCGCGCCGACGGCCTCGGTGACCTTCGCCGCCGCCTCGGGGTGGCCGAGGTGGTCCAGCAGCAGCGCGGCGGACAGCACCGCAGCGGACGGGTCGGCGATGCCCTTGCCGGCGATGTCCGGCGCGGAGCCGTGCACCGGCTCGAACATGGACGGGAAGGCGCGCTCCGGGTTGATCGAGCCGCTGGCCGCCAGGCCGATGCCGCCGGTGACCGCGGCCGCGATGTCGGTGAGGATGTCGCCGAAGAGGTTGTCGGTGACCACCACGTCGTAGCGCTGCGGGTTGCTCACCAGGAACATGGCGGCGGCGTCGACGTGCTGGTACTCGGTCTCGATGTCCGGGAACTCGGCCTTGACCTCGTTGAAGGTGCGGGCCCACAGGCCGCCGGCGTGGGTGAGCACGTTGGTCTTGTGCACCAGCGTCACCTTGCGCCGCTCGCGCTTCGCGGCCCGGGCGAACGCGTCGCGGATCACGCGCTCGACGCCGTGGCGGGTGTTGAGGCTCTCCTCGGTGGCGACCTCGGCGGCGGTGCCCGGGTGCAGGTTGCCGCCGGCGCCGACGTAGAGGCCCTCGGTGCCCTCGCGGACGACGACGAGGTCGATCTCGCCGGGCTTCACGCCGGCCAGCGGGCTGGTCGTGCCGGGCCACAGCCGCGACGGGCGCAGGTTCACGTACTGGTCGAAGTCGAAGCGCAGCTTGAGCAGCAGGCCGCGCTCGAGCACGCCCGGCGGGACGCTCGGGTCGCCGACGGCGCCGAGCAGGATCGCGTCGTGCCCGCGCAGCTCCTCGGTCACGCTGTCGGGCAGCACCTCGCCGGTGCGGTGGTAGCGGGCGGCGCCAAGGTCGTAGTCCGTCGTCTCGACACCCGGAAGGACGACCCGGAGCACCTTGAGTGCCTGAGCCACCACTTCGGTCCCGATACCGTCCCCGGCCACGACCGCGATCTTCGCCACCACTGCGCCCCTTTCCTCGGACCTGCCCACGGTACGCGTTCGTCCCACCGCGTGGACCGTCATCTCAAGTACTGGAAAGAAGACGGGGGCAGGGAGAGCCGCCACTCTCCCCGCCCCCTAGGAGGAACGTCTTACTCGCCCGACAGGTCGACCGTGCTCGCCGCGGTGGCGCCGATGGCCTGCTGGGCCTCGTTGAGCAGGTCCGCGTGCACGGACGTGTCGACGGTCAGCGTCATCAGCGCCTCGCCTCCGGCCTCGCGCCGGGCGACCTGCATCGCCGCGATGTTGACCCCCGCAGTGCCCAGTATCGACCCAACCAATCCCACGACGCCGGGGCGGTCGGCATATCGGAAGAACAGCAGCACACCGTCCGCGGCCAGCTCAAGGCTGAAGCCGTCGATCTCGGTCAGCTTCAGCGCCTCGCGCGGTCCCGCGACATAGGTGCCGGACACGGAGGCTACCCTGCCGTCGGGCAGCGCACCGCGCACGGTCACCAGGTTGGTCTGATCGGCGGACTCGGTGAACACCGCGAGTGCCACCTCGACGCCCCGATCGGCCGCCAGGTGGGGCGCGTTGACATAGGTGACCTGCTCCGCCACCACGCTGCTGAACAGGCCTTTCGTCGCGGCGAGCTTCAGCACCGAGACGTCGTGGGTGGCGATCTCGCCGTGCACCTCGACCGTGACGGCGGAGGCGATACCGCCCGCGACGGCGGTGAACACCCGGCCGAGCTTCTCCGCGAGGGGCAGCAGCGGGCGCACCTCCTCCGCGACGACGCCGCCGACCTGGACGTTGACCGCGTCGGGGACGAACTCGCCGTCGAGCGCGAGCTTCACGCTGCGGGCCACGGCCAGGCCGGCCTTGTCCTGCGCCTCGACCGTGGAGGCGCCCAGGTGCGGGGTCGCGACCACGTTGTCGAACGCGAACAGTGGCGAGGCGACGCACGGCTCCTTGCTGAACACGTCGATGCCGGCGCCGGCGACCCGGCCGTCGGCGATCGCGTCGGCGAGGGCCTGCTCGTCGACGAGGCCACCGCGGGCCGCGTTGATGATCCGCACGCCCGGCTTGACGATGCCCAGCTCGCGGGCGCCGATGAGGCCGACCGTCTCCGGGGTCTTCGGCAGGTGGATCGAGATGAAGTCGCTCTCGCGCAGCAGCTCGTCCAGGCCCAGCAGGCGTACGCCGAGGGCGGCCGCCCTGGCCGGCTGGATGTAGGGGTCGTACGCGACGAGCCGCACCCCGAAGGCGGCCATCCGCTGCGCGAACAGCACGCCGATGCGGCCCAGGCCGACGACGCCGACGACCTTGCCGGACAGCTCGACGCCGGTGTACTTGGACCGCTTCCACTCGCCGGCCTTCAGCGCGGCGGAGGCGGCGGCGGTGTTGCGGGCGACCGCGAGCAGCAGCGCGACGGCCTGCTCGGCGGCGGAGACGATGTTGGACGTCGGCGCGTTGACGACCATGACGCCGCGCGCGGTGGCGGCCGGGACGTCGACGTTGTCGAGGCCGACGCCGGCGCGGGCGACGACCTTGAGCCGCGGTGCGGCCGCGACGGCCTCGGCGTCGACCTGGGTGGCGCTGCGGACGATGATCGCGCTGGCGTCGGCGAGTGACGCCAGCAGTGCCGGACGGTCGGTGCCGTCGATGTGACGGACCTCGTAGTCGTCGGCGAGGACCTCAAGGGCGGAAGGAGCTAGCTCCTCGGCGATCAGCACCACCGGGCGTTCAGGAGGGAGGGTCATGCGGTCCTCGACTTCCGGGCTTCGGCTGGCGTCGATACGCGTGGCGCGCGGCACTGCGCGCCACGCGCAGGAATCGGCGACGGGGCCGGGCGGACGGCCTCTTCCGCCGATGGTAGGCCCGCCGCCACGACCGCCCGTCCCCGCTCGGACGTGAGCGCGATCACAGCCGCCCGTTCGGGTGACCGGCCGGCAAGGGCCCGACCTGGCGTTGTCTGACCTTTGGGCGTACCGGAAATCGCCGCTTGACTCTCCTGCCGCTGGAGACCTGACGCTGGTCGTACCAGCAAGACAGCGACACGTCTTACCAGCAAGACAGCGACACGTCTTACCAGCAAGACAGCGACACGTCTTACCAGCAAGACAAGGAGGACACGATGGAGAATCCATACGCGGCCGAGGCCGAGCAGCGGTGGGGTCAGAGCGAGGCTTACCGGCAGTCCGCCGAGCGGACCGCGAAGTACACGCCGCAGGACTGGGAACGCATCAAGGCCGAGGCGGCCGAGAACGCCGCGGCGTTCACGCGGGCGTTCGTCGACGGCGAGCCGGCCCAGGGTGAGCTGGCGATGGACCTCGCCGAGGCGCACCGGCGGCACATCAGCCGGTGGTTCTACGACTGCTCCAGCGAGATCCACCGCGGCCTCGGCGACATGTACGTCGACGACCCGCGGTTCACGGCGAACTACGACACGGACCACCCGGGCCTGGCGCAGTTCATCCGCGACGCGATCCACGCGAACGCGGCGCGCGCATAACGAAGAAGGGGGGCCGTGGCCCCCCTTCCCGATGTCAGGCCGTCTCGGTGATGGGCCGGTCGACCCAGCTCATCATCGAACGCAGCTTCTGGCCGGTCTCCTCGATCGGGTGCGCGGCACCCTGCTCGCGGAGCTTGGTGAAGTTGGGGCGGCCGGCGTCGTCCTCGGCGATCCACTCGCGGGCGAACTCGCCGGACTGGATCTCGGCGAGGATCCGCTTCATCTCCTCCTTGACCCGGGCGTCGACGACGCGCGGGCCGCGGGAGTAGTCGCCGTACTCGGCGGTGTCGGACACGCTGTACCGCATCCGGGCGATGCCGCCCTCGTACATGAGGTCCACGATCAGCTTGAGCTCGTGGAGGCACTCGAAGTAGGCGATCTCCGGGGCGTAGCCCGCCTCGGTGAGCACCTCGAAGCCGGTCTGCACCAGCGCGGAGGCGCCGCCGCAGAGGACCGCCTGCTCGCCGAACAGGTCGGTCTCGGTCTCCTCCTTGAACGTGGTCTTGATCGCGCCGGCGCGGGTGCCGCCGATACCCGCCGCGTACGCGAGGGCGAGGGCGAACGCGTTGCCGGTCGCGTCCTGCTCGACGGCGACGAGGCACGGCACGCCCTTGCCGTCCACGAACTGGCGGCGGACCAGGTGGCCCGGGCCCTTCGGGGCGACCATGGCGACGTCCACGTCGGCCGGGGGCGTGATGAACCCGTACCGGATGTTGAGGCCGTGGCCGAAGAGCAGCGCCTTGCCGGCGGTGAGGTGCGGCTCCACCGACTCGGCGTAGAGGGAGCGCTGCGCGGTGTCGGGCGCCAGGATCATGATGACGTCCGCCTCGGCGGAGGCCTCGGCCGGCGAGAGGACCCGCAGGCCCTGCTCCTCGGCCTTCGCGCGGCTCTTGGAGCCCTCCGGAAGGCCGACGCGGACGTCGACACCGGAGTCACGCAGGGACAGCGCGTGGGCGTGACCCTGGCTGCCGTAACCGAGGACCGCAACCTTGCGGCCCTGGATCAACGACAGGTCGGCGTCGTCGTCGTAGAACACCTCGGCGGACATGTCTTTCCTTTCATCTGTTTCCAGCTCCCCGGCCCTGGCGGGCCGCGGTTTCGTGGGGGGCTGCGCCACCCCACACCCCCCATGCGGCGCAGGCGCCGCACTCAAGCCTTGTGTTCAAATCACGACGCGGCGCGGAGCGCCGGGCCCGTGGTGATGGAGCGGGAGCCACGGCCGATGGCCACGACGCCGGACTGGACCATTTCCTTGATACCGAACGGCTCCAGGTCGCGGAGCAACGCGTCCAGTTTTTCCGACGTGCCGGTGGCCTCGATCGTGAGGGCGTCCGGCGAGACGTCGACCACGCGGGCCCGGAACAGGTTCACCGTCTCCAGGACCTGAGAGCGGACCGGCCGCTCGGCGCGCACCTTCACCAGCAGCAGCTCGCGCTGGACGCTGGCGTTGCTGTCCAGCTCGACGATCTTCAGGACCTGCACCAGCTTGTTGAGCTGCTTGGTGACCTGCTCGAGCGGGCTGTCCTCGGCGTTGACGACGATCGTCATCCGGGAGACCTCGGGGTGCTCGGTCTCACCGACCGCGAGGGAGTCGATGTTGAAGCCGCGGCGGGCGAACAGGCCGGCGACCCGCGCGAGGATGCCGGGCTTGTTCTCCACCAGGACCGACAGGGTGTGTGTGGTCATCTCAGACGTCGTCCTTATCGAACTTGGGCGCGACCCCGCGGGCGAACATGATCTCGTCGTTGCTGGTGCCGGCGGGGACCATCGGCCACACCATGGCGTCCTTGCCGACCACGAAGTCGATGACGACCGGCTGGTCGGTGACCTTCATCGCGGCCTCGATCGTGGCGTCGACGTCGCGCTTGGTCTCGCAGCGCAGCCCGACGCAGCCGAGCGCGTCGGCGAGCTTCACGAAGTCCGGGATGCGGTGCTTGTGGGTGCCCAGCTCGGTGTTGGAGTAGCGCTGGTCGTAGAACAGCGTCTGCCACTGCCGGACCATGCCGAGGTTGCCGTTGTTGATGACGGCGACCTTGATCGGGATGCCCTCCAGGGCGCAGGTGGCCAGCTCCTGGTTGGTCATCTGGAAGCAGCCGTCGCCGTCGATCGCCCAGACCACCTTGTCGGGGCGGCCGACCTTGGCGCCCATGGCGGCGGGGACCGCGTACCCCATCGTGCCGAGACCGCCGGAGTTCAGCCAGGTCGCCGGGTGCTCGTACTGGACGAACTGCGCCGCCCACATCTGGTGCTGGCCGACGCCGGCGGTGTAGATCGCGTCGGGTCCGACGAGCTTGCCGATACGTTCGATGACGTACTGGGGAGCGAGCGTCCCGTCGGACGGCTCCTCGTAGCCCAGCGGGTACCGGCCGCGGATGTCGTCCAGCGTGGCCCACCAGCCCTTGAGGTCCGTCTTGTGACCGGCGCCGTACTCGGTGGTGACGGCGCCGATCAGCTCCTCGATGACGTGCTTGGCGTCGCCGACGATCGGCACGTCCGCGACCCGGTTCTTGCCGATCTCGGCCGGGTCGATATCGGCGTGGATGATCTGCGCGTTCGGCGCGAACGTGCTCAGGTCCCCGGTGACCCGGTCGTCGAAGCGGGCGCCGAGGGTGATCAGCAGGTCCGCCTTCTGCAGCGCGTAGACGGCGCCGACCGTGCCGTGCATGCCGGGCATGCCCAGGTGCTGCGGGTGCGAGTCGGGGAACGCGCCGCGGGCCATCAGCGTCGTGACGACCGGCGCGCCGGTCAGCTCGGCCAGCTTGCGCAGCACCTCGGAGGCGCGGGCCTTGATGACGCCGCCGCCCACGTACAGCACGGGCCGCTTCGCGGCGGCGATCAGCCGGGCCGCCTCGCGGATCTGCTTGCCGTGCGGGTGCAGCGTCGGGTGGTAGCCGGGCAGGTCCAGCGTCGGCGGCCACTTGAACGTCGTCTGCTTGACCAGGACGTCCTTCGGGATGTCGACGAGGACCGGGCCGGGGCGGCCGGTGGAGGCCAGGTGGAACGCCTCGGCCAGGACCCGCGGCAGCTCCTCGCCCGACTTCACCAGGTAGTTGTGCTTGGTGATCGGCAGGGTGATGCCGGCGATGTCGGCCTCCTGGAACGCGTCGGTGCCGATGGAGGCCGAGGCGACCTGGCCGGTGATCGCGACCATCGCGACGGAGTCCATGTACGCGTCGGCGATCGGCGTGACCAGGTTGGTCGCGCCCGGGCCGGACGTCGCCATGCAGACGCCGACCTTGCCGGTGGCCTGCGCGTAGCCGGTCGCGGCGTGCCCGGCACCCTGCTCGTGGCGGACCAGGATGTGCCGGACGGACTCGGAGTCGAACAGCGGGTCGTACGCGGGCAGGATCGCCCCGCCGGGGATGCCGAAGACGACGTCCGCACCGAGCGCCTCGAGCGAGCGCACCAGCACCTGCGCACCGGTCAGGAGCTCCGGCTTCCGGTCTACGGTCGCCTTGTCCGACTTGTCGGCCGGCGCCGACGAACCCGCCGGCACGGCCGGCGAGGCCGGCGCGGTCGGGTGCGCTCGGTGGGCGAGGACTTCAGGCGTGGGTCTCGTCATCGCATTTCGCACTTTCGCTCGAAGGTGTCCAGGTCACTGCTCAGAACTCGCTCGGACATGAAAAAACCCCTCCGTGCGATGCACGAGGGGCTAGCGCGCTGACGGCAGGCGTCGGCGCGCTAGATGATAAGTACTCGCAGCGACCTCGACGACATGACCCCACTCTCGCGCATCTCACGGCCCGAGTCAACCGGTCCCACGATCTGGAACGTGTCAGACTCACAAGTATGCCCGAGCTGCGGTCCAAAACCTCCACTTCTGGTCGCAACATGGCCGGCGCACGCGCCCTCTGGCGCGCCACCGGCATGACCGACGCAGATTTCGGTAAGCCCATCGTCGCCATCGCCAACAGCTTCACGCAGTTCGTGCCGGGCCATGTCCACCTGCGCAACCTCGGGATCATCGTCGCGGACGCGGTCGCCGAGGCCGGTGGGGTCGCCAAGGAGTTCAACACCATCGCCGTCGACGACGGCATCGCCATGGGCCACGGCGGGATGCTCTACTCGCTGCCCAGCCGCGAGCTCATCGCCGACGCCGTCGAGTACATGGTGCAGGCGCACTGCGCCGACGCGCTCGTGTGCATCTCCAACTGCGACAAGATCACACCCGGCATGCTGCTCGCCGCCCTTCGCCTGAACATCCCCACCGTCTTCGTCTCCGGCGGCCCCATGGAAGCCGGCAAGACCGTCGCGATCGAGGGGGTCGTGCACGCCAAGCTCGACCTGATCGACGCGATGATCGCCTCCGCCAACGAGGCCGTCACCGACGAGCAGCTGGGCCAGATCGAGCGCTCCGCCTGCCCGACCTGCGGCTCCTGCTCCGGCATGTTCACCGCCAACTCGATGAACTGCCTCACCGAGGCGATCGGCCTGGCCCTGCCGGGCAACGGCTCGGCCCTCGCCACGCACAGCGCCCGCAAGGCCCTCTTCGAGCGCGCCGGCTCGCTGATCGTCGACCTGTGCAAGCAGTACTACGAGGGTGACGACGCGTCGGTGCTGCCCCGCGCGATCGCCACCCGGGAGGCGTTCGAGAACGCGGTCGCCCTCGACGTCGCCATGGGCGGCTCGACCAACACCGTGCTGCACCTGCTCGCCGCCGCCCGCGAGGCCGAGGTCGACTTCAGCGTCGCCGACATCGACGGCATCTCCCGCCGGGTGCCGTGCCTGTCGAAGGTCGCGCCGAACAGCCCGAAGTACCACATGGAGGACGTGCACCGGGCCGGCGGCATCCCCGCCATCCTCGGCGAGCTCAACCGCGCCGGCCTGCTCAACACCGGCGTGCGCAGCGTCCACTCCCCCGACCTGGCGGGCTGGCTGGCCGAGTGGGACATCCGCTCCGGGTCGGCCTCCGAGGCCGCGCTGGAGCTGTTCCACGCCGCGCCCGGCGGGGTGCGCACCGTCGAACCGTTCTCCACGTCCAACCGCTGGGCGACCCTCGACACCGACGCCGCCGAGGGCTGCATCCGGGACCAGGAGCACGCGTACACCGCCGACGGCGGCCTCGCGATCCTCTTCGGCAACATCGCCCCCGACGGCTGCGTCGTCAAGACCGCCGGCGTCCCGGACGAGAACCTCGTCTTCCACGGCACGGCGCGGGTCTTCGAGTCGCAGGAGTCGGCGGTCGACGGCATCCTCGCCAAGGAGGTCGTCCCCGGTGACGTGGTGGTCATCCGGTACGAAGGCCCGAAGGGCGGGCCGGGCATGCAGGAAATGCTCTACCCGACGTCGTTCCTGAAGGGGCGGGGCCTGGGCCGCGCCTGCGCGCTCATCACCGACGGCCGCTTCTCCGGCGGCACCTCCGGCCTGTCCATCGGCCACATCTCGCCCGAGGCGGCCGGCGGCGGCCTCATCGCTCTCGTCGAGGACGGCGACCGGATCGAGATCGACATCCCGCACCGCTCGATCAGCCTGATCGTCGATGAGGACGTGCTCACCGCGCGCCGGGTGGCGCAGGAGAAGCGCGAGCGGCCGTACACGCCGCTGGACCGGCAGCGCCCCGTCTCGGCGGCACTGCGCGCGTACGCCTCGATGGCCACCGCGGCGAGCGACGGCGCCTACCGCAAGGTGCCGTAGATCTCCGTGCTCCCAGGCCAATCCCCCGCGATTGGCCTGGGAGTGCGCCGCCTGCGTGCACTAGCATCGACGGTGAACCCGCGACTGGCGCACATCAAGGTGGAACCGACCACCGGGGAGCTTCCTGTATCGCTGGCACCGCGCGCCTGGGTGCCGCGGTCGCCTCGTCATGAGGAAGCGCCCATGCATGTTCCAGCCCTGCCCGCCATCACCTCCGCCGACCCGGACCTCGCGGACCTGATCCAGCGCGAGGCCTCCCGCCAGCACGACACGCTGCGCATGATCGCCTCGGAGAACTACGTCTCCCAGGCCGTCCTCGAGGCCACCGGCACCGTCCTGACGAACAAGTACTCCGAGGGCTACCCCGGCAAGCGGTACTACGAGGGCCAGCGCTTCATCGACCCGATCGAGGAGCTGGCGATCACCCGGGCCAAGTCGCTCTTCAGCGTCGAGCACGCCAACGTGCAGCCCTACTCCGGCTCCCCCGCCAACCTCGCGGTCTACATGGCCCTGGCCGCGCCCGGCGACACCGTCATGGGCATGGCCCTGCCGATGGGCGGCCACCTCACCCACGGCTGGTCCGTGTCGGCGACCGGCGCGTGGTTCCGGCCCGTGCAGTACACCGTCCGCCAGTCCGACGGCCTGATCGACTTCGACGAGGTCCGCGACATCGCCG
Source organism: Dactylosporangium sp. NPDC050688 (assembly GCF_040654515.1). NCBI lineage: Bacteria > Bacillati > Actinomycetota > Actinomycetes > Micromonosporales > Micromonosporaceae > Dactylosporangium > Dactylosporangium sp. NPDC050688. The sequence goes on along the minus strand of NZ_JBFAIC010000001.1, from coordinate 37,013 downwards.
TGCGCGAGCGCCCGAAGCTGATCTTCTCCGGCGGCACCGCCATCCCCCGCACCATCGACTTCGCCCGCTTCGCCGAGATCGCCCGCGAGGTCGGCGCGGTCCTGGTCGCCGACATCGCGCACATCGCCGGCCTCATCGCCGGCGGCGCCCACCCCTCGCCGGTCGGCCACGCCTCCATCATCACCACCACCACGCACAAGACGCTCCGCGGCCCGCGCGGCGCCATGATCCTCGCCTCTTCGGAATACGCGAAGGCGGTTGACAAGGCCGTCTTCCCCGGCCTGCAGGGCGGCCCGCACAACCACACCACGGCGGGCATCGCCGTCGCGCTGCGCGAGGCCGCTCAGCCGTCGTTCCGCGCGTACGCCCACCAGATCGTCGCCAACGCCCGCGCCCTGGCCGCCGCCCTTCTGGAGCGCGGCTTCGACCTGGTCTCGGGCGGCACCGACAACCACCTCATCCTGATCGACCTCACCGGCAAGAACATCGGCGGCAAGCCCGCCGCCCGTGCCCTCGACCGCGCCGGGATCGAGACCAACTACAACACCGTGCCGTACGACACCCGCAAGCCCTTCGACCCGTCCGGCCTGCGCATCGGTACGCCCGCACTCACCACCCGCGGCCTCACCGAGGCCCAGATGCCCCAGGTCGCCGACTGGATCTCCCGCGCCGTCGACGCCGCGGTCAAGGACGACGAGCAGGCCTTGGACACCATCGCCGCCGAGGTGCGCGAGCTGCTGTCCGCGTACCCGATGCCCGGCTGGCACTGACGTCACGGTGCCGCCCGGCGGGAACGCGTGGTTCCTGCCGGGCGGCGCCTGGCCCTGCTCCTGCGGCGTGCCTTCTGGCGTGCCGGGGCGCTACTTGCGGCGCAGGAAGCGCCGGGAGCGCTGGTCCGGATTCTTCGGCTCCTCGTCGAGGTTCAGCTCCAGCGGCGCCACGTCGTCGTCGAACAGCATGTCCCGCGCCCGCTGCCGCTGCCCCGGTACGCCCCCACGGTCGCCCCCGGACCACGGGCCGGCAGCAGCCGGCGCGACGTTGGACCGGCGCTCAGAGGTGAACTCGCCGCTCGGGTCACTCTCGAACCCTGATGTCGGATCGGTCGCCCAGGCCGGCCGCCCGGAACCACCGGCCCGCTCGCCACCGGACCGGTCGAACCCTCCCGCCCGGTCAGCTGCCGACGAGCTGGACGCGGCCGTCCAGTCGGACCCGGCAAGCCGGTCGGACGCGCCAGGCCGGTCGGACGCGGCCGTCCAGTCGGACCCGGCAAGCCGGTCGGACGCGCCAGGCCGGTCGGACGCGGCTGGCCGGCGGCCGGCCCCGCGGTCCCAGGCCGTCGTCGCCCCGGACGCCCAGTCGTCGTCCGCCGCCGCAAACCTGTCATCCGCTGGGCGCTCCGCCCCTGACCGATCGCCGCCGAACCGATCGCCGCCGGTGCGGTCATCGAAGGAGCGGTCGGCCGGGGATTCGTCCGCGGACGATGCGGCCGCTGCCTGCTGCCCCTTTCGTCCCTTACCAGCCTTGGAACGCCCGAACAGCGAGCGCTTCGGCTTCTCCGGCTGCGCGGCCGGCTGCTCGTCGACGGCGCCTGCCGCACTCGACGCCGTGCTCGACGCCGCGGCGGCGTCCCACCAGGCAGCCTCGTCCGCGGCGGGAGCCGCGCCCCAGGAATTCGGCTGTGGCTGCTCAGTAGAGCCACCCCACCGCCGCTCCTCCCGCGAATCCCCTACTCGCGGGTCTCCGGCCCGCGGATCTCCGGCCCGCGGGTCTCCCCACGACGGCTCGACTCGCGAGGCCTCGGCACGGGCGGCGTCGACGCGGGCCTGGTTCGACCAGGTGGACTCGGCGCGAGACGGCGACCCGCCCGCGAACCTCGAACGCGCCGTCTCGGATGTCGTGTCGCCCCGAGACGCCGTATCGCCCCGATAGGACACCGGATCCGAACTGGCCGCGGACGGCCCTCCAGAGCCGAAACCGCCCGCGACAGGATCACCGGAGCGAGGGCCGCCGAAGGCCGGATCGCCCGAGCGGCCGCCAGAGGCCAGATCCCCGAAGCGGTCGCCGAAGGCCGGATCGCCGGAGCGGGAGTCGGCGAAGGTCGAATCGGCTTGGCGGGAGCTGCCGTAGGACAGGTCGTCCGCGCGGGAGCCGGCGGAGGGCAGGTCGCTCGGACGAGGGCCGCCGGAGAACGGACCACCCGACAGCGAGCCGTCCGAAAACGCGCTCTCAGAGCGGCGGCCTTCGGGAAACGAGCCGTCAGAGCGGCGACCGTCAGAGCCACGGCCGTCGGAGAACGAGCTGTCGAAGCGGCGGCCGTCGGAGAACGGGCTGCCCGAGGTCGGGACACCGGACGTGGGGGCGCCCGAAGTCGGGACGCCTGACGTCGGGGCACTGGACACGGGGTGGTCGGCGGAGTTGTGGTCGGGGTCGCCGTGCTGCTGACGGCGGCGCATCGCGCGGGCCTCCGGGTCGGCCTCCCAGGAACGGCGAAGCTCCAGAGGCTCGGCGACAAGCTCGGGCTTCTCGCCCTCGAAGAGGCCGCCGGTCCAGGCGGGGCGCTCAGCGGGCCGGCGTGCGGGGCTCTCGCCGGCGGCGGCACCGAAGCGGCCGGTGTCCGCCGGCGGACGGCCGGGCCGGTCGAAGTCCGACGTCCTTGCCGGGTCCGCGGTCCGGCCACCGAAGCCGGACGTCCCGCCATGGTCCGCGGCCCGGCCACCAGCGTCCGCAGTCCGGCCACCGAAGTCCGTGGTCCGGCCGCCGAAGTCTGTGGCGCCGCTGCCGGAGTCCGGCTGCCGGGCCCGGTCCGCTGACCTGCCGACCGGCTCCGAGGACCAGCTGCGCTCGGTGGTGCGGCCGCCGGGCAGCGGGGTCTCGCCGCGGTCCGTGGGGCGGGGGCCCGGGTCGGACGACCAGTCGCGGGACGCGGGCCGGGCGCCCGCGTCCGGTGACCAGCTGCGGTCCGGTGGCGGGGCGTCGAAACGGTCGGCGGGCGAGCCGTGGCGGTCGGAGCCGGCGGAGCCGGTGAGTGACGAGGCGCCGGGCGCGGTGGTGGAGGGCGTGTCGAGGGAGAACGCGGAGCCGTCGAGCGAGAACCCGAACCTGTCGGGGTCGCTGGCGAGGCGGTCGAACTCCGACATCAGCGACGCGAACCGGTCCTGTGGCGCGTCCGCCGCATCCCCGGCCGGCGAACCGCCCGGCGCCGACGACCCGGACAGTGAAGACGACGACGAAGACGAAGAAGACGACGCGGACGAAGACGAACCGGAGCTCGACCAGGAGGACGTGGACGACGAAGGCGGCGCAGGCCACTCAGCCGGCGGCGGCGAGGACGGCCGGGACGACGAGGAACGCTCGCCGGCCGAGGCCGTGAACGTGTCCGCGCCTCGCGCGGGTCGGTCCGTGCGCCAGTCGGCCACGGGCTCGTCGTCAGGCTCGGCCCGCCGCCGGCCGACCCGCCGGGGTGCCTCCTCGACCGGCTCCGGAGTCTCGTCCAGGCCGGACGACCACGAGGGCCGGACGTCGGCGGCATCGTCGGACGACGTGAACCGGTCACCGCCGGACGAAGATCCGGTATGCGCGGGCGGGTCCAGGGAGGCCCGGATCGACGACCAGCGGTCGTCCGAATCGCCGCTGCCGAAGTCGTCCAGCGTCAGCCGGTCGTCACGCGGCGCGGGGTCGTGGGAGCCCGGGTCAGCGTCCGAGTCCGCGGCCCAGGCGGCCAGCTTGTTGGCCGACTCACTGTCCCAGGAGCCGACCAGCTCGCGGGTGGCCCTGGACTCCCAGGAGTCGCTGACGGGGCCGATCGGGTCGGCGTCGGGGTCGCGGCGGCCGTACCGGTCGCGGGGCGTGCCGTCTTCATCGAAGTCGCCGTCGCGACGGCCGGTGGGGATGTCGTCCTCCTGGGCAGACGGGGAACCGGGGGCGGGGCCGTCCCACCGGTCGTCGGCGCGGGCCGTGTCGCCGCCGCCGGTGGATCGGCCGAAGCGGCCGCGGGTGAGACGGCCGCGCAGCGAGGCGGGCTCGGCGCCGGCCGGGCCGTCGGTGGCGGCGGCCGCCGCGAAGGCCGCGTCGGCCACGGTGAGCGAGGCGTCGGCCGGGGCGGCGGGCACGGGTGCGGGCCGGGCGAAGGAGCGCGCCAGCGGCGACGGCTCGGGCAGCTTGTTGCCCGACGCGATCACCAGCAGGCGCTCCATGACGGAAAGTTCCACGCGGTAGGGCTCGGCCGCCAGCCATCGACCGGCCGCCTCGACCATCTCGTGGGCGTGGACGAGGTGCAGGTGCTCGCCGGGGGCGACGGAGATGACGAGGTCCTCGCTGACGTCACCGCGGGAGGGTGCGACGACGAGATAGCCGCGGACCGAGCCGCCGACCTTGCCGAGCTGCTCGCGCCAGGTGTGCACCTCGGCGGCGAGGCCGTCGACGTCCTCGGAGCCGGGGACGAAGAGGCGGCCGCCGCGCAGCACCTGGCCGGAGGGGTCCATGGTGAACTCGCCGTGCGGCCACACCGTCGGCAGGAACAGCGCGACGCGCCGGCCGGCGACGACGAGGTGGGTGCAGCCGCCCTCGCCGAGGGCGAAGAACCGGGCCGAGGGCAGCGCCTCGAGCTCCTTGAGCCGGGGCAGGTGGTCGTCGGGCTCGCCCCACCAGCGGCGGCCGCTGACCGCCTCGTCGATGGCGGCGCGGGACAGCCGGCGGGCGTCGAGCAGCAGGGCGGACAGGAACGCGCCGATGAGCGGCACGTCGAACGCCAGGTTGCCGCCGATGAATTTCAGCAGGCCGAGGAAATCGGTCCAGCCGCCGGGCAGCCAGGTGCGGGTCGCGGCACCCCAGGTGACCGCGCCGACGGCCGCGGCAAGGATCGCGAAGAGCGGGAAGCCACGCAGCGTGAGCACGAGCACACCGGCGAGCGCCAGGATCGCGGCGGCGCTCCAGAGGAAGCTGAGCTCCATGACGCCCCAGCCGGCGACGGCAAGGGCGAGCAGCGTGGCGGCGAGGAGGAGGGCGCCCGCGAGCACACCGGTCGGGCGGACGCCGACCCGGCGGCTGCTCTTGACGCCGGAGTGCCACGAGTTGCCGGTCAAGTCCCAGCCTCCAGGCAGATCCATACAATTCGACGCGAACCGCCGCGATCGCCGGCACGCCGCCAGGTCGCGATCACGTCGAACACGGCACCGAGCGTAACCCCGTGCGTCGTGCCGAGCGAGAGGCGCCCGGCCCGATCGTGATCCCCCACCGGGCCAGTATGCCTGGACCCACCGGCAAGAAGCAGTTCCACGAAAGGTGCGAGACTTGTCCGGTGACCACCAGTACCAAGCGCCCCACCGTCCGGTTCCGCCGCAGCGCGGCACTCGCCGTGGCGGCCGGCATCGCCACCGTCGGCGCCATCCCGCTGCTCGCCGGGGGCGCCTGGTTCCTGCCCGTCCTGCTCGTGCCGATCGCGATCGCGGTCTGGGCGTGGCGGGCCGGCACCGACGTCGACGGCGACGGGTTCACCGTGCGCGCGCTGCTGGGCAGCCGCCGGGTGCCGTGGGCCGCCGTCGACGGCCTCGTCTCGCAGGACGGCGCCGTGCAGGCCCGCCTGGCCAACGGTCACTTCGTGAAGCTCGACGCGGTCCGCCCCACCGATCTGGAGAGGGTCACCGCGTTCGCCGGCCAGGATCAGTAGCCGTCGACCACCACGTTGATCAGCGGCTCACCGGCGGCGAACCGGCGCACCTGGTCGCCTGCCAGCGCGTAGGCCCGGCGCAGCAGCCCCCGTACCGAACCCGCGACATGCGGCGTGATCAGCACGTTCGGCAGGTCCCACAGGCGGTGTGCCGCCGGCAGCGGCTCGGGCTCGGTCACGTCGGTGGCGTAGCCGAGGCGCCCGGACGCCGCCTCGGCCAGGATCGCGCCGGTGTCCACGACGGGTCCCCGGGCCGCGTTGACCAGTAGCGCCCCGTCCGGCATCGCGGCCAGGAACGAGGCCGACACCAGGCCGGTCGTGGCCGGGGTGAGCGGGACCAGGACCACCACCACGTCGGCGGACGGCAGCAGCGACGGCAGGTCCTCGATGCCGTGCACGCCCTCCGCCGGCCGGGCGCGCCGGGCCACCGAGGTGACGGTGACCTCGAAGGGCGCCAGCCGGGCCGCGACCGCGGCGCCGATCGAGCCGGCCCCGACGATCAGGATCCGCTTGCCCGCCAGTTCGTCCGTCTGCCGGTACGCCCACTGCCGCCCGGTGCGCACGAAGTGCGGGAAGTCGCGCAGGTACGCCAGGATCGCGGCGAGGACCCACTCCGACGTGGAGGAGTCGTGCACCCCGCGCGCGTCGCACAGCTGCACGCCGGGCCCCAGCCGCCCCGCCCAACGGTCTGCACCGGCGCTCATGAGCTGCACGACCTTGAGGCTCGGCATGGCCGCGGCCCGGCCGACCACGTCCTGCGGGGCGAGGAACGGCGGCACCCAGAAGTCGGTGTCGTCGGGGGCGGTGGTGACCGAGACGGAGACCTCGTCCGGCACCGGGCCGAGCAGGGACAGCCCGGCCTCGTCCGGGATGCAAACCTTCACCGGAGCACAGTAGCCACCGCGGCCACCGGCCCGGCATGAGCATCTCTGTACCGGACCTCGACGAAGTCCTGGAACTTCCCGGCCGCCAGGTGGCTCCTCTTGCACGAGTCGGCACGACCGTCGCGCAGGCGGACGCCTCGCCGGCAAAGGTTGAAAGGAAGATGATGTCCGGCAACGCTAGTCTTGGCCGGGTGAGCGCCCGGACCTACCCGAAGAGCCTGACGGCCGCGAAGAGCGTGGCGGCGTCCGCCGCGGCGATGCTGGCCCTCGCGGGCTGCTCGTTCGGCCCCCCGCCGCCCGACGAGCTGGGCTCGCCGCCGAAGCTGTCGCCGTACCCGACCGCCTCCACCTCCGGCAGCCAGGAGGACGGCCAGACGCAGGTTGCCACGAACGTGCTGGCCAAGGGACTCGCCGTGCCGTGGGGCATCGCGTTCCTGCCGGACGGCACCGCGCTGGTCACCGAGCGCGACAGTAGGAAGATCCTGAAGGTCGGCAAGGAGTCCACGTCCGACGGCCGCGCGGTGACGACCGCGCAGACGATCAACGAGGTGGTGCCGGGCGGTGAGGGGGGCCTGATGGGCATCGCCGTGTCACCGACGTACGACACCGACCAGACGGTGTTCATCTACTACACCGCGAAGGACGACAACCGGGTCGCGAAGCTCACCCTCGGCTCGGCGCCCGTGCCGATCCTGACCGGCATCCCGAAGTCGTCGATCCACAACGGCGGCCAGATCCACTTCGGCCCTGACGGCATGCTCTACGTGTCGACCGGCGACGCGGCGAAGCCGGAGAACGCACCGGACCTCACCAGCCTCGCCGGCAAGATCCTGCGCGTCCAGCCCGACGGCAAGCCGGCCCCCGGTAACCCGTTCGGTACCGCCGTGTACAGCTTCGGACATCGCAACGTGCAAGGCTTCGCCTGGGACAAGAACAAGCGGATGTACGCCGTGGAGTTCGGCTCGGGCGAATGGGACGAGATCAACGTGATCGAGGCGGGCAAGAACTACGGCTGGCCGACGCATGAGGGCAAGGGCGGCGACGCGAAGTTCGTCGACCCCATCCAGGTGTTCAAGACGTCCGAGGCGTCGTGCTCGGGCCTGGCCGCCATGGAGGGATACCTCATCACCTCCTGCCTGAAGGGCGCCCGGCTGTACGTGCTGCAGCTCACCGAACAGGGTGGGATCCTCGGCGCGCCGAGCCCGCTGCTGAAGGACGCGCACGGCCGGCTGCGGGCGGCGGTGGTGGCGCCGGACAACAGCATCTGGGTCTCCACCTCCAACAAGGACGGCCGCGGCAACCCGAAGGCCGACGACGACAAGCTCCTGCGGATCGTGATCAGCAACGTGGGCGGAGCCGGCAAGAGTTGACCTCGCCGTTTCACCGGCGGGCCGCCGTGGCCGCCCGCCGGATCCAGCGCCGGGCGATCGTGATGGCGGCCGGGCGGCGGCACCGTCCGTTCCGCCCGGCCCCCCGCTGGAAGCGCGTCCGGCAGGTGCTGCACGGCGTCCTGCTCGCCGTCGTCGCGCTCGTCGGCATGCTGCTCGGCGTCGCGCTCGGCGGGCACACGACCCAGGACATCGGCCCGTTCCAGGCGCAGCTGTCGCTGACGCCGTCGCTGCACGGCGACACGTCGGTGGAGATCCCGCCGCTGGGCTCGCTGGAGCTGGACAGCCATGACGGCCCCGCCCACCTGCAGATCCGCCTGGAGTCGCTGGACGAGGCCCGGACCAGGGCGGTCGTCGCCGGGGGCGGCAACCTGGAGCAGGTCAGCCACGACGCCGTCGACCAGCTCAACCTGGGCGTACGCCGGCTGGCGCTGCAGACCGCCGGCTCCGGGCTGCTGGGCGCGATGATCCTCGTCGGGCTGGCGTTCCGGGCCCGGCGCGACACGGCGATCGCCGGGCTCGTGGTCGTCGCGGTGCTCGCCTCGGTCGGCGGTGCGACCGCGCTGTCGTTCAAGCCCGCGGCGATCCAGGAGCCGACGTACCGCGGCCTGCTGGTCAACGCGCCCGCCATCATCGGTGACGCCCGCCGGATCTCCGACCGCTACGAGGAGTACCGCGCGCAGCTGCAGAAGATCGTGCTCAACGTGTCGAAGCTGTACGGCACGATCTCGGCGCTGCCGGTGTACGAGCCGAACACCAGCACGACGAAGGTGCTGCACATCTCCGACATGCACCTCAACCCGGCGGCGTGGGGCGTGGTGCGCACCGTCGCCGACCAGTTCAGTGTCGACATCGTCGTGGACACCGGCGACATCAACGACTGGGGCAGTGAGCCGGAGTCCTCGTACGTCGGGGAGATCAGCAAGCTGCGGGTGCCCTACCTGTACGTGCGCGGCAACCACGACTCGGCGATCACCGCGGCGGCGGTAGCGAAACAGCCGAACGCCACGGTGCTGGACAACTCGATCGTCACCGTCGAGGGGCTGACGTTCGCCGGGATCGGCGACCCGCGCTTCACCCCGGACAAGTCGACCGACGCCACCGACGCCGAGCAGCACGCCGCGGTCGTCAGCTCCGGTGAGCGGCTCGCCGACAAGATCCTGGCCAACCCGAAGCCGGTCGACGTCGCCCTGGTGCACGACCCGTTGGCCGCGCAGCCGCTCGCCGGGATCTGCCCGCTGGTGCTGGCCGGGCACCGGCACGCCCGCTCGATCACCCGGCTGGACCCGGTCACCCGGCTGGGCACGAACGTCCCGGTCGTGCTGCCGTCCGACGGCGCGTCCCCACCGGCCCAGCAGGAGCGCACGCTGCTGATGGTGGAGGGTTCGACCGGTGGCGCCGGGTTGCGTGGGCTGGAGAGCGCCAAGCCGCTGCCGCTCGCACTGTCGATCCTGTACTTCGACGAGGACCGGCACCTGTCCGCGTACGACGACATCCAGGTGGGCGGGACCGGCCTGACCGAGGTGTCGCTGCAGCGGCACATCGTGGCCGCCGACAAGGCGGCGCCGGCACCGTCGGTCTCCGCGGTGCCGACGCCGTCGCCGGTGAGCCCCTCGGTTACGACAAGCGGGCGATGACCAGCTCGCGGACCGTCTTGGCGTCCGCCTTGCCGCCGGTGGCCTTCATGACCGCGCCGACCAGTGCGCCGGCCGCGGCGACCTTGCCGTCGCGGACCTTCGCGGCGATGTCGGGGTTGGCCGCGATGGCCTCGTCGACCGCCTTCGTCAGCGCGCCCTCGTCGGAGACGACCTCCAGGCCGCGCGCCGCGACGACCTCGGCGGGCGTGCCCTCACCGGCGATGACGCCCTCGAGGACCACCCGGGCCAGCTTGTCGTTGATCTTGCCGGCGTCGACGAGCCCCTGCAGCTGCGCGACCGCCTCCGGGCTGACGCCGAGCGCGTCGAGCTCGGTGTCGGTCTCGTTGGCGTGCCGGGCCAGCTCCCCCAGCCACCACTTGCGGGCCGCGGCGGCCGTGGCGCCGGCGGCGACCGTCGCCTCGATCAGCTCCCACGCGCCGGCGTTGAGCACGGACTGCATGTCGAGGTTGGAGAAGCCCCACTCGGCCTGCTGCCGCTGCCGGCGGACCCGGGGCAGCTCGGGCAGGGCGGCCTTGAGCTCCGTGATCCACTCCGCCGCCGGGGCGAGCGGCACCAGGTCCGGCTCCGGGAAGTACCGGTAGTCGGTCGCCGTCTCCTTGCTGCGGCCGGACGTGGTCTCGCCGGTGTTCTCGTGGAAGTGCCGCGTCTCCTGGATGATCGTCCCGCCGGACTCCAGTACCCCGGCCTGCCGGATGATCTCGGAGCGGACGGCCCGCTCGACGCTGCGCAGCGAGTTGACGTTCTTCGTCTCGGTCCGCGTGCCCCACTCCTCGCCGGGCCGGTTCAGCGACGTGTTGACGTCGCAGCGCATCGAGCCCTGCTCCATGCGGACGTCCGAGACGCCCAGCGAACGGATGACGTCGCGCAGCTCCGTCACATAGGCCTTGGCGATCTGCGGTGCCCGGGCGCCGGTGCCCGGCACGGGCTTGGTCACGATCTCCACGAGCGGGATGCCGGCCCGGTTGTAGTCCACCAGGGACTCGGTCGCGCCGTGGATACGCCCGGTGGCGCCGCCCACGTGCAGCGTCTTGCCGGTGTCCTCCTCCAGGTGGACCCGCTCGATGCCGATGCGGACCAGCTCGCCGTCGACCTCGACCTCCAGGTAGCCGTCGACGCACAGCGGCTCGTCGTACTGGCTGATCTGGAAGTTCTTCGGCATGTCCGGGTAGAAGTAGTTCTTGCGGGCGAACCGGCCCCACGGCGCGATCGAGCAGTTGAGCACCAGCCCGATGCGGATGGTCGCCTCGATCGCGGCGCGGTTGGCGACCGGCAGCGCGCCGGGCAGCCCGAGGCACACCGGGCACACCTGGGTGTTGGGCTCGGCGCCGAAGTCGGTCGGGCAGCCGCAGAACATCTTGGTGTTGGTGCCGAGCTCGACGTGGGTCTCCAGGCCGATGACCGGCTCGAAGCGGGCCACCGCCTCGTCATACGACAGCTGGGTCACGGTGCTCATCTAACGCCTACTTTCAGCCTCTGGTGTATCCACGCGCGGCATTGGGTATCACCAGTCCACCTGGAGAGGAGAAACGTCATGCCGGTGCAGTTTCGGAAGAGCAAGAAGTTCGGCCCGTTCATTTTCCACTTCACCCAGGACGGTTTCTCGTCCTGGAGTTTCAAGCTGGGCCCCTGGTCGTGGAACTCGCGTAGCAAGAAGAACCGCGTCGACCTTCCCGGCCCGTTCTCGTGGCGCCAGGGCAGCCGGGGCTGACGGTTTTTCTTGAGGGGGCGGGTGGTGCCCGCCCCCTCAAGTCTGCCTACAGTGCGGGCGGGGTGAGCGGCGGCAGCGCCGACTCCAGGGCCGCGGCGACCCGGTACATCCGGTCGTCGGCCATCGTCGGCGCCATGATCTGCAGCCCCACCGGCAGGCCCTCGGACAGTCCGGACGGCACCGAGATCGCGGGTCCGCCGTAGAGGTTCGACGGGATCGTGTACAGGTCCGCCAGATACATCTGGTACGGGTCGGACGTGCGCGACCCGAGCGGGAACGCCACGAACGGCGTGGTCGGCGCGACCAGCACGTCGGACGCCTCGAAGGCCTTCTCGAAGTCCCGGGTGATCAGCGTGCGCACCTTCTGCGCCTGCCCGTAGTAGGCGTCGTAGTAGCCCGCGGACAGTGCGTAGGTGCCCAGGATGATCCGGCGCTTGACCTCCGGGCCGAAGCCCGCCTCGCGGGTCAGCTGCATGACCTCCTCGAGCGACCGGTTGCCGTCGTCGCCGCTGCGCAGCCCGAACCGGACCCCGTCGAAACGGGCCAGGTTGGACGAGCACTCGCTCGGTGCGATCAGGTAGTACGCCGGCAGCGCGAACTTGAAGCTCGGGCACGACACCTCGACGACCTCGGCGCCCAGCTTGACCAGTGCGTCGACCGACTCGCGGTAGGCGGCGGCGACGCCGGGCTCGGCACCCTCGCCGGCGAACTCCTTGACCAGGCCGAGCCGGACCCCGCTGAGGTCGCCGGTCGCGCCGAGCCGGGCCGCGGCCACGACGTCGGGCACCGGCTGCGGGATCGACGTCGAGTCGCGCGGGTCGTGGCCGCCGATGATCGCGTGCAGCAGCGCCGCGTCCTCGACGGTCCGGGCGCACGGCCCGGGGGTGTCCAGCGAGCTGGAGAACGCGATCAGCCCGTAGCGAGACGTGCCCCCGTACGTCGGCTTCGCGCCGACGGTGCCGGTGACCGCGGCCGGCTGGCGGATCGAGCCGCCGGTGTCGGTGCCGATCGCCAGGGGTGCCTCGTAGGCGGCGACGGCGGCGGCCGAGCCACCACCGGACCCGCCCGGGATGCGGGTGGTGTCCCACGGGTTGTACGTCGGGCCATAGGCCGAGTACTCGGTGGAGGAGCCCATCGCGAACTCGTCCATGTTGGTCTTGCCGAGCATGACCAGCCCGGCCTCGCGCATCCGGGTGGTGATCGTCGCGTCGTACGGCGGGCGCCAGCCCTCGAGGATCTTCGACCCCGCGGTCGTCGGCACGCCCTTGGTGGTGATCACGTCCTTGACCGCGATCGGCACCCCGGCGAGCGGGCCGACCTCGTCGCCCTTGGCGCGGGCGTCGTCGACCTTCTTCGCGTCGGCGAGCGCGCCGGCCCGGTCGACGTGCAGGAACGCGTGGACCTTGCCCTCGACCGCGTCGATGCGGTCCAGGTGCGCGGTGGCGACCTCGACCGCGGAGAGCTCCTTCGCGGCGAGCTTGCGGCCGAGCTCGGCCGCGGTCAGCTTGGTGACGTCAGACATCGCTCAGGCCTCCTCGTCCAGGATCCGCGGGACGCGGAAGCGGTTCTCCTCGGCGTCGGGCGCACCTGACAGCGCCTCTTCGCGCGTCAGGCCCGGCACGACCACGTCGTCGCGGAACACGTTGGTCAGCGGCACGGAGTGCGACGTCGGCGGCACGTCGACCGCGGCGACCTCGCCCACCTGGGCAACGGCCTGCAAGATCACGTCGAGCTGCCCGGCGAAGGTGTCAAGCTCGTCATCGGTGACTGCAAGCCGCGCGAGGCGCGCGAGATGCGCCACCTCCTCGCGGGAAATGGTGGCCATGGGCGCAATGCTCCTTCAACTGTCGGCTCGACGCAGTCTATTTCGTCCGCGTCAGTTGCTGTGCGCGACGGTCGACCGCCGGTGCCGCGTCAGCCAGTCGAGGAAGCGCTCCGGCGGCATCGGACGGGCGAAATACCAGCCCTGGGCCAGGTCGCAGCCCGCCTCGACGAGCATCCGCCAGGTGCGCTCGTCCTCGACGCCCTCGGCCACGATCCGCAGTCCGAGCGCCCGCGCCAGGTCGATCATGGACCGCACGATCGCCGCGTCGTCGGGGTCGCTCGCCACCCCCTGCACGAACGACCGGTCGATCTTCACCTCTTTGAGCGGCAGCCTGCGCAGGTGCAACATTGAGGAGTACCCGGTGCCGAAGTCGTCAAGCGCGATCGCGATCCCGAGCCGCTCCAGCCGCGCGAGCGTCGCCAGGACCCGCCGCGGGTCCGCCATCAGCGCGCTCTCCGTGATCTCCAGCTCCAGCCGCTCCGGCTCGATCCCCGTCTGCCGCAGCTTCGCGGCGATCCGGTCGGCGATCTCGCCGGTGTGCAGGTCCCGCACGCTCACGTTGACCGCGACCCGGACCCGCCCGGCGGCCTCGCCCCACGCGGCGAGCTGGTCGACCACCTCGTCGATCACCCGGAACGTCAGCAGCCGCATCACCGAGCTGTGCTCGGCGACCTTGATCAGCTCCTCCGGGTCGACCGGCCCCCGCTCGGGGTGCTGCCAGCGCAGCAGCGCCTCCAGCCCGACGACCTCGCCGGTCGCCAGCTCCACCTGCGGCTGGTAGTACAGCGCGATGCTCTTGTCCTGGGGGTTCTCCAGCGCCTTGCGCAGGTCCGCGAGCAGGCTGAGCCGCTCCGGGGAGTTGTGGTCCGCCTCGGGCGCGTAGACGGCGAGGTTGTCGCCGCGGCCCTTCGCGTCGTACATGGCGACGTCGGCGTGCTGCATCAGCTCGGCGAAGTCGGTGCCGTGCTCCGGGTACACCGCGACACCCACCGACCCGCCGACGTCGATCGGCAGCCCGTCGAGCAGCACCGGCTCCCGCAACACGTCCATGATGTTCTCCGCGTGCGCCCTGGCATCGGCGACGTCACGCAGGTGCGGCACGACGACCGCGAACTCGTCGCCGCCCAGCCGCCCGACCTCCGCGTCGGCGCGCTCCTTGAGCCGCCGCGCCACCTCGACCAGCAGCCGGTCCCCTACGCCGTGCCCGAGCGAGTCGTTGACCTGCTTGAACCCGTCGAGGTCGAGCAGCAGCAGCGCCAGCCGCCGCGCCGGGTCCTGGTTCGCCGCCAGCTCCGCGTGCTCCTGCAGCCGGTTCGCGACGGCCCGCTCCAGGCCCGCGCGGTTCGCCAGCCCCGTCAGCGGGTCCCGCCGCGCCTCCCGCGCCCGCTGCGCCGACAGGACGCTCATCCGGCGCACCGCGTACAGCGTCACCAGCGCCAACGGGATGATCAGCACGTCGACCGCCGCGGCCGCGACCAGCCCGGGCGCCGCCAGCAGCAGCGCGCCGGTGGCCAGCGCGTCCATCTGCACCGCCCGCACGAACCGCGCCCGCCACCCCTTGCCGAACCGCAGCCACACCGCGGTCGACACGAGCAGGTTGTTGACCACGAACCACGCCACGGCGGCCATGACGATCCAGCCCGCGTGATGCGAGCGCCGCACGATCAGGTCGGCCACCGCGAACGAGACGAAGTACTGCGCGGCGTTGAACGCGGCCCGCCACAAGGTGTGCCGCAACCAGCCCGCGGTGATCGCCACCGCCGCCAGCTGCACCAGCACCGCGGGCGCGAACCCGAACGCCAGCATGATCGCGAACGTGAAGCACACCGACGGGAACGTCACCAGCGTGTCGTCCCCGCCCACCTGCACGAACGGCTTGGTGTCGGCGACCACGGCACAGCCGGCGAGGATCCAGAACGCCGCCGGCAGGCTCTGCGGAAACCCACCCGGCAGGTGCACGACCAGCAGCGCCGCCCCGGTGCCGACCACCACCGCCACGTACGCGAAGAACCGATGAGCATGCCGAGGCGGTGCAATGTTGCGCAGCGCGCTCTGCTCCATCCACTCCCCCCGCTCGGGTGCAACCGCCCCCTCCGTCGAGACGCCATGCGAGCCTGCACCCTGAACGGCCACCAAAACCGGAAAGGATGCTGAATCGATGCACAAAACGCCCGCCATTCGTCCGACCGGGCGACGATCTCCCCGTCCCTCCTCCTGATACTCCCAACTGAGTAACCATTCCCGGACGTTCCGTCACACCATTCCTGTCACGTTCCGCATTCCTTTCCTGACGGAAAGAAGTTGAAGCGGTACCGATCGACGCCGGCCCATGACCGGCCCGGCGTCAAACGGCGACTCCCAGCGGACCGGCAAGCCAGCCGCTCACCGGCGAGCCCGCCGCGCATGCGCGTGACCGGGCAGGGCACTACCCGGTGGATCGCTGTGCGCCGGCCAACAGGGATCCACCGGGTTGTACCCGCGGCCCGGACCGAGCGCCATGAGCATGCGGGGGAGCCATCGTTCGCGACGACCACCCCGCAAAGGTCCGCCGGCCCGGCGACCGGCCGGCGAGTCGTTCAGCAACGAGCCCAGCACTGTGACCCGAGAAGTCGCGCAGCAGCTCCCAGGTGGGTCGGGCGATAGGAAGCACCGGACGGGCCGGACGTCTGTGAAGCCGAGGGATCAGGCGCCGGCTCCCGCATGGCCCGCAATCGGAGGCTCGCCAGTTGGTGGGGCAACCACGAAACCGAGGAATCGGACGGCACCCCCCGGTAGGCCACAACGAGCACGAGGCCCGCCGACGAGCCTGCCCCGCGAAACCGCCGAGTCCGGCAGCGGCCCCCGGGCCGACCCGACGACACGAGACTTCCCAACGGCGCCCCGCAACCGCATACCCAGCCGTCACACGCCGACTACCGGGCTAGCTGACGGCACGAAGAACACCACCGAACACCGCGGACGAGCCCAGCAACCACAAGCCGAGCAACAGACGCAAACCCGCCGGCGATCCAACGACACGACACTCGCCAACCGCCGCCACACCACCGCAGGCGCCGGCTCCCGAGCTGACCGACGGCACGAAAGAGCACCACCGAGCACCGCGGACGAGCCCAGCAACCGCGAAACCCCAACAGCCGAACAACGACTCGAACCGCAGCAATCGCGCGCCGGCTCCCGGGCTCGCTAACGGCACGAGCAATACCAACGCACACCGCGTCCGCCGAGCCTCGGGCAACCGCGAGACCGAGCAGCCCGGCCGCGACCCCGCGCAGGCACGAGAGCACGGGACTCTCCGGCGGACGCGGCCCGGCGAGGCCGGCCACCGTCCAACCGAGGAGTCACGCCGCACCCCGCCCCCATGCATCAGTCGACGGGCGGCCTTTCCGGCGGCGTCGTGGTCGCAGAACCGAGGGTCAGGCGGCAGGCTCGGCGGCAGACTCGGCGACGGCAGACTCTGCGGCCGCGGCGGTGGGCTCATCGGTGGGCTGGGCGAGGGCGCGGGCGGCGTCCGGCCCCTCGGTAAGGAGGACCTCGAAGGCGGCCTCGTCAAGGATCGGTACCTTCAGGGTGGCGGCCTTGTCGGCCTTGGAGCCCGGGGACTCGCCCACCACGACGAAGGCGGTCTTCTTCGACACGGAGCCGGAGACCTTGCCGCCTCGGGAGGTGATGGCCTCGGTGGCCTGGTCGCGGGAGTAGCGCTCGAGCGAGCCGGTGACGACGACCGTGACGCCGTCGAGGGGGCGGGGGCCGGAGGCGACCCGATCCTCGACCATGCGGACGCCGGCGGCGGCCCAGCGTTCGACGATCTCGCGGTGCCATTCGACGGTGAACCAGTCGTGGACGGCGCGGGCGATCGTGGGGCCGACGCCCTCGACGGCGGCGAGCTCCTCGGGAGTGGCCTTGGCGATGGTCTCCAGCGAGCCGATGGCGTTGGCCAGGGCCTGGGCGGCGGTCGGGCCGACGTGGCGGATGGACAGCGCGACGATGACCCGCCACAGGGGCCGCGCCTTGACCTCCTGGAGGTTGGCGAGCAGCTGGTGGGCGGTGCTGCTGAGCGAGCCGTCCTTGTTGACGAAGAAGGGGGCCTTGGCGAGCTTGTCGGCATCGATGTCGAAGAGCTCGGCCTCGTTGGTGATGACGGACCCGAGCAGGGCGGCGGCGGACTTCCAGCCGAGGGCCTCGATGTCCAGGGCGCTGCGGCTGGCGAGGGCGAAGAGCCGCTCGCGCAGCTGCGCCGGGCAGGAACGGGCGTTGGGGCAGCGGATGTCGACGTCGCTCTCCTTCTCGGGAGCCAGCGACGTGCCGCAGGCCGGGCAGTGCGCCGGCATGACGAAGGCCACCTCGGTGCCGTCGCGGCGGTCGGCGACCGGGCCGAGGACCTCGGGGATGACCTCGCCGGCGCGGCGGATGACGACCGTGTCGCCGATGAGGACGCCCTTGCGCACGACCTCCTGCGCGTTGTGCAGGGTGGCCTGCTCGACGGTGACGCCGCCGACGAAGACGGGCTCCATCACGGCATACGGGGTGACGCGGCCGGTCCGCCCGACGTTGACCTCGATGCTGAGCAGCTTGGTCATCGCCTCCTCGGGCGGGTATTTGAAGGCGATCGCCCAGCGGGGCGCCTTGCTGGTGGAGCCGAGGCGGCGCTGGATGGACATCTGGTCGACCTTGACCACGACGCCGTCGATCTCGTGCTCGATGGTGTGGCGGCGGTCGCCGTAGTCGGCGATGTAGGACCGCACGCCGGCGAGGTCGTCGAAGACCCTCCAGCGCTCCGAGGTCGGCAGGCCCCAGGCGTGCATCAGCTCATAGGCCTCGGACTGGCTCGCCGGGTTGAACCCCTCGCGGGCGCCGAAGCCGTGCACCAGCATGCGCATCGGGCGGGACGCGGTGATGCGCGGGTCCTTCTGGCGCAGGCTGCCGCTGGCGGCGTTGCGCGGGTTGGCGAACGGGCGCTCCGCGGCGGCGACCTGGGCGGCGTTGACCTCCTCGAAGCCGGCGAGGGTGAAGAACACCTCGCCGCGGACCTCGAGCAGGTCGGGCACGTCGGTGCCGGTGAGGCGCTCCGGGACGTCGGCGATGGTGCGCACGTTGAGTGTGACGTCCTCACCGGTGCGGCCGTCGCCGCGGGTGGCGGCGCGGACCAGGCGGCCGCCCTCATAGGTGAGGTTGACGGCGAGGCCGTCGATCTTCAGCTCGCACAGGTAGCGCGGCTGGCTGCCGGCGTCGCGCTCGGTGCGCTGGGCCCAGGCGGCGAGCTCGTCGTCGTCGAGCGCATTGTCGAGGCTGAGCATGCGCTCGGCGTGCTGGACGGCGGCGAAGTCGGTGGAGAACGTGCCCCCGACGCGCTGGCTGGGCGAGTCGGGGGTGACGAGCGCGGGGAACTCGGCCTCGATCGCCTCGAGCTCGCGCATGAGCCGGTCATAGATCGAGTCGTCGACGGCCGGCGACTGCAGGATGTAATACCGATATTGATGCTCGTCCAGCTCGCGGGACAGCTCGCTGTGCCGCTCACGCGCTTCGAGGGTGGGCTCGGTCCCTGCGTCGTTCATGCCCCGAACTTACCGCCCGGGTACGACAAAACCGCTCAAAGATCGTCGGTGAGCCGCCGCCCGGCGTCGCGCAGCGCGCGCAGGACGGGCACCGGCGGCACCGACAGCCCGCACGGCGGCGTGACGACGACCTGCACCGCCAGCGAGGTGAGCGGGAAGCCGAGCTTGCGCCACAGGTCCCGCACCGTCGTGGCGGGCGACCGGCCCGATACCCCGGCGAAGAGCCCCATCTTCTCGTCGAGCTGCTGCCCGAGCGCGTCCAGCTGCTCCGGTGTGCTCACCAGCGACAGGTCCAGCGCGACCGCCGTGGCACCGGCGGTGCGCAGCAGGTCCAGCGGCACGTCGGGGGCGCAGCAGTGCGCGACGACCGGCACGTCCGCGGCGGAGAAGACCGAGGACAGGGCGGCCCGCGCGACGGAGGCGTCGACGGAGCGCAGCGTGGCGTACCCGCTCTCCGACGGCACCCGGCCGGCCAGCACCGCGGGCAGCGACGGCTCGTCGACCTGCAGCAGGATCGTGGCGTGCGGCAGCCGCGCCCGCACCGACGCGACGTGCTCCGCGACGCCGGCGGCCAGCGACGCGGCGAGGTCGCGGCTGGCGCCGTGGTCGCGCAGGACCGCGCCGCCGATCGGCAGTTGCAGCGACGCGGCCAGGGTCCACGGCCCCGGCACCTGGATCTTGAACGTGCCGGTGAACTCCGCCGCCTGCTCGGTCATCGTGTCGAGGTCGCGCTCCAGGAAGTCCCGGGCGACCCGCAGGTCGTGGCCGGGCCGGGAGGCGATGCGCCAGCGGCCGGCGTACAGCTCGACGGGCAGCTCGGTCAGCAACGCGCCGCCCCGGCCGATCATGTCGGCGCCGGGGCCTCGGGCGGGCAGCTCCGGCAGGTGCGGCAGGTCGGGCAGCTCGCCGAGCACGATCCGCTGTGCCTCGGCGATGTCGGTGCCCGGCATGGAGCCGATCCCGGTGGCGGACCCCACCGGCCAGGGAAATGTCATGACGTTTCCGAAATGGTGGCGGACCCGAGCACGATGTCCCCTTCGGGTGACGGCTGGTAGCAGACCAGCGCCTGCCCCGTGGCGACCCCCCGCGCCGGCGAGGACAGCGACGCGGTCAGCGACGATCCGTCGTGCACGACCGACGCCGGGAAAACGGAGCCATGGGCCCGCAACTGTACAGAGCAGTCGACGGACCCCGACGACGCATGCCACACCGGCCGCGAGCCGACCACGGTGGACACCTCCAGCGCGGAGGAGGGCCCGACGGTCACCGTGTTGGTCGCCGGTGAGATCGACAGCACGTAGCGGGGGTTGCGGTCGGGCGCCGAGACGCGCAGGTCCAGCCCGCGGCGCTGGCCGACCGTGTACGCATATGCCCCGCTGTGCTGCCCGATGACCGCCCCGGTGGTGGCCTCGACGATGTCGCCGGGCCGGTCACCGAGCCGGTCGGCGAGGAACTTGCGGGTGTCACCGTCGGCGATGAAGCAGATGTCGTGGCTGTCGGGCTTGTCGGCGACCGCGAGCCCGCGCTCCGCGGCCTCCGCGCGCACCTCGGCCTTCGTCGAGCCGCCCAGCGGGAACATCGCCCGGGACAGCTGCGCTGCGGTCAGGACCGCCAGCACGTAGGACTGGTCCTTGGCGTAGTCGACGCTGCGGCGCAGCAGCCCGTCGGCGCCGAGCCGGGCGTGGTGGCCGGTGACGACCGCGTCGAAGCCGAGGGCGACCGCGCGGTCCAGCACCGCCTCGAACTTGATCTTCTCGTTGCAGCGCAGGCACGGGTTCGGCGTGCGGCCGGCCGCGTACTCCGCGACGAAGTCGTCGACCACCGACTCGTGGAACTGCTCGGCCATGTCCCACACGTAGAACGGGATGCCGATCACGTCGGCGGCGCGCCGCGCGTCGCGGGCGTCCTCCAGGGTGCAGCAGCCGCGGGCGCCGCTGCGATACGTCTGCGGGTTGCGGGCCAGGGCGAGGTGCACCCCGGTCACGTCGTGGCCGGCCTCGGCCGCCCGCGCGGCCGCCACCGCCGAGTCGACCCCGCCCGACATCGCCGCAAGCACTCTCACGGAGCAAGCCTACCTAGAGACGGAGCAAGCCCACCTAGAGGCGGGACCTGACCGCCCCCGCCCGCCGCGCCCGCTCCACCGCGCCCGGCAGCGCCGCCACGAGCGCGTCGATGTCGGCGACGGTCGAGGTGTGCCCGAGCGTGAAGCGCAGCGACGAGCGCGCCTCCGCGTCGCCGGCACCCATCGCGATCAGGACGTGCGACGGCTGCGCCACCCCGGCCGAGCAGGCGGACCCGGTCGAGCAGGCGATGTCCTGCGCGTCGAGCAGGAGCAGCAGCGCGTCGCCCTCGCAGCCGGGGAACGAGAAGTGCGCGTTGCCGGGCAGCCGGCCCGCCGGGTCGCCGTTGAGGATCGCGCCGGGCACGGCGGCGGTGACCCGGGCGACCAGGTCGTCGCGCAGCCGGCCGATCCGCTCCGCGGTCTCCTTCTGGGTCTTCACCGACAGCTCGACCGCCACGGCGAGGGCGACGATCCCGGGCACGTCGAGGGTCCCGGAGCGCACGTCGCGCTCCTGGCCGCCGCCGTGCAGCAGCGGCGTGCAGGCCACCTCGCGGCCGAGCAGGAGCGCGCCGACACCGATCGGGCCGCCGAGCTTGTGCCCGCTGACGGTGAGCGCGGCGGCGCCGCTGGCGGCGAAGTCGACCGGGACCTGCCCCACCGCCTGCACCGCGTCGGTGTGGAACGGCACCCCCGCCTCGGCCGCCAGGGCCGCCAGCTCCGCGACCGGCTGGATCGTGCCGACCTCGTTGTTGGCCCACATCACGGTGGCGACGGCCACGTCGTCGCCCTCCAGGGCGGCGGCGAAGTCGGCGGCCGAGACCCGGCCCTGCGCGTCGACGGGCAGCCAGGTCACCGCCGCGCCCTCGTGCCGCTCCAGCCAGGTGACCGCGTCGAGCACCGCGTGGTGCTCGACGGAGCTCGCGACGATCCGGTTGCGGCGCCGGTCCCCGGCCCGCCGGGCCCAGAAGATGCCCTTGGTGGCGAGGTTGTCACTCTCGGTGCCGCCGCCGGTGAAGATCACCTCGGACGGGCGGGCGGTGAGCGCGTCGGCGATCTGCTCGCGCGACTCCTCCACCCGGCGGCGGGCCTGGCGGCCGGGAGCGTGCAGCGACGAGGCGTTGCCGACTGCACGCGCCGCGGCGACGAAGGCGTCGAGCGCCTCCGGAAGCATCGGCGTGGTGGCGGCATGGTCGAGGTACGACATCGGACCCAAGCCTAACGGCCGCCCGCTCCTTACCGCGCTGCCGGTTGCGCGGTGATCACCACGTTGTCACGGTAGTGGCGCGTCCTGGTGTCGAACGGCCCACCGCACGTGATCAGCGTGAGCCTCGGCGCGCCGTCCCGGGCGAAGTACCGCTCCAGCGGGACGGCGGTCTTGGCGAAGATCTCCCTGGCCACCACGGTGAAGGCCCGGCGCACCCCATCGCCGCCCGTCACCGTCACCGCATCTCCCGGCGCCAATTCGCGCAGTCTGAAGAATGCCCCCTTGCCCTGTTCGGCGCTGTCGACGTGCCCGGCGATCACGATCGAGCCGGCGGTCGCCTCCAGGCCGGGGCCGTAGCGGTACCAGCCGACCTCGTCCACGCTCGGCGGGACCGCGAAGTCACCCGTCGCGGCGTCGATGCCCACCGCGTCGACCCGGGCGGTCAGCTTCAGCCGGTCGATCCTCAGCTGCTCCGGCGCGACGGTGGCCGCCGCGCCCGGCAGTGCCCCGGCCTGCACCGGGATCCCGCCGGAGGCTGCCGCCGGAGAGCTGGCCAGCGCCGACGCGGCCGCACCTCCGACGCTCGGCGGCGGGTCCTGCGAGCACGCCCCAAGAGCCAGAAGCAGTGCCGCCGGTACGACCAGAGCCCGGCGCGCCCCGGAGCCGTGGCCCCGGAGCGCGCCCGTCCTGGCGTGCATCAGACGTGGGCCCGGCGACGGATCGCGACCGCCCCGCCACCCGCGAGGGCGATCACGGCGACGGCGGCAACGGCGTACCAGCCCCACGGCGTGCGCTGCTCGAGCAGGCCACCGGTGCCGCTCGGCACGCCACCCGGCGTCGAGTGCAGGCCCTCGATCTTCTGCGCGACGACCCCGAGCGTCTTGCCCTCGGCCGAGCCGACCGCGTAGACGATGGTCGAGGTGCCCTCCGCGAGGTTCAGGTTCGCAGCGGGGATCGCGACGGTGGTGGTACCGGCGAGCACGACGTCGGCGCTGACCGAGCCGGCGGCAAGGTCGGCCTTCGCCTCGTTGGGGTTGGTGAGGCCCTTGAACACGGGCTGGCCACCGGCGCGCACGTCGACCGCGGGCGCCGCCGCGGTGTGCCGCACGACCAGGCGGGCCTTGCCGGCTGCGATCTTGCTCACGTCGTTGACGAACGGCGTGACGGCCGGCTTGCCGTCGGCGGACAGGTGGGCCACCAGAGTGATGTTGGCGTCCGCGGGGACCGCGGCCTGGTCGACCTTGAGGATCGGGCTGCTCACCAGGTCGCCCGGCTTCACGAGCACGATGTCGTACTTGCCGGCCGGCAGGTCCAGCGGGCCGGCGACCGTGGAGGGCTGGAAGTTGTCGAGCGTCTTGGCACCGTTGACGTAGACGTCGACCGGTTGGCCGGGGATGCCGTGCACGACCGAGACCTTCGACGGCCCCGCCGCGTGCGCCGGAGTGGCGGCCACCGTGCCGGCGCCGATCGTGGCCGCCGCGGCGACCGCGAGCCCGGCAAGCGTCCTGCGAATGCGCATCTGTGGTGCTCCTTCTGATCGGAACTGGGATCGGAAGTGGAGTTGACGGCCAGGGATTCGCGGGTGGTCCGGGACGTGGATGCGCCGCGTGGAAATGACCACGAAGTGCATCCGCGGGACCCGTCCGCGCCGAACACGTATGCGGAAGTCCCCTGTTGAGATGCGATAGCTTCAGGACGTGCCTGTGCGATGGCGGCAACCACCGTGAGCTCGACGAGCGTCGAGCATCCGACCGACGGCGACGACGGCTTCACCACCCTGTTCCGCGCCGGTGACGAGCGTGCGCTGCGGCAGGCGTACGACCGCTACGCCCCTGCCGTGTTCCACCTCGCTGCCCGGGGGCTGGCGAGCACGGCCGACGCCGAGGACGTCACCCAGGCCACGTTCGTGGCGGCCTGGCTCGGCCGGGAGGGTTTCGACCCGGCGCGCGGCTCGATGCTCGGCTGGCTGCTGGGGATCGCCCGGCGCAAGGTCGTCGACCAGATCCGCGCGACGGCCCGCGACGACCGGATCGCCGACTCGGTGCGCCGACTCGCGCCCGCCGGTGACGTGGAGACGCCGCCGGACCGGGTGGTGGACCGCCTCGTCGTCGCCGACGAGATGGCCCAGCTGCCCGGCGAGCAGCGGCGGGTGCTCGAGCTGGCGTTCTACGACGACCTCACCCACCCGCAGATCGCTGCGGTGACGGGCCTGCCGCTGGGCACGGTGAAGAGTCACCTGCGCCGCGGGATGGCGAGACTACGCAGCCGATGGGAGGTGGACGGTGTCGCATTTGGAGCCCGAGCGGCTGGTGCTTCTGGCGCTCGGTGACGGGACCCTCGACCAGCACGAGACCGGCCACCTCGACGCCTGCGGGCAGTGCCGCACCGAGATGGACGAGCTGCGCGACGTGGCCGGCCTGGGCCGGCAGACGCAACGGCTGCGGGAGCTGCCGCCGCCACCGGAGCACGTGTGGCAGCGGATCAGGGCGGAGCTGGCGGCGACCGACCGGGGCACCCCGCCACCGGCGGTGACCCTGCACACCGACCCGCCCGCGAGGGCCGCGGACGGCGAACGGCCCGCGCGCCCGCACCTGACCACCTCCTCCGCCGGCGCGGGTCTCGGGACGGCGGAAGGCGACGGCGCCGACGAGGTCGGGCGGCGGCGGGCCGCCCGGCGCGCGGCGCAGCGGGCGGGACGGCGGGCACCCGGCTGGGGCGTCACCGCCGTGGTCGCCGCGGCTGCCGCCGCCGTCGCGGCGGTCGCCGCCGCGGCCGGCACCGCGCTGGTGCTGCGGGACGACCCGCCGGCGACGACCGTGGCGTCCTGCCCGGCCGGCACGCCCCGGGTGGCGCTGGAGGCGCTGCCGGGCGCACCGGCCGGCGCGGGCGGGTTCGCCTGCCTGGTGACCGTGGACGGCGAGCGGAAGCTGCTCGTGCACGCCGAGGGTATGCCGGCGCCGGCCGACGGCGACTATGAGGCATGGCTGCTGGACTCGACCAGCCTGCAGGGCCCGGGCCTGCGCATGCAGGCGCTCGGCGTGATGGGCGCGAAGGCCGACCGGGAGCTGACCGTGCCCGGCTCGCTCGACCTGCGCAAGTTCAACATCGTCGACATCTCCGCCGAGCCGCACGACGGCGACGCGACCCACTCCGGCAAGAGCCTGCTGCGCGGCACCCTGCCGTGACGGCGGTCCACTGAGACGCTTGAGGGCCGCCCACCGTCGGTGGGCGGCCCTCAGACGCGGTCAGGTGCTACTTGCGCTTGCGGATCTCCTCGGCGGCCTGCGGGACCACCTTGAACAGGTCGCCCACCACGCCGAAGTCGGCCAGCTCGAAGATCGGCGCCTCGGGGTCCTTGTTGACCGCGACGATCGTCTTCGAGGTCTGCATGCCGGCCCGGTGCTGGATGGCACCGGAGATGCCGAGCGCCACGTACAGCTGCGGCGACACCGTCTTGCCGGTCTGCCCGACCTGGAACTGGTGCGGGTAGAAGCCCGAGTCGACGGCCGCGCGGGACGCGCCGACGGCAGCGCCGAGCAGGTCGGCGAGCTCCTCGACCAGCTTGAAGTTGTCGGCGCTGCCGACGCCACGGCCGCCGGAGACGACGATCGAGGCCTCGGCCAGCTCGGGGCGGGCGCCCTTGGCCTCGACCTTGCGCTCGACGACCTGGGCCAGCTTGTCCTTGTCGGTCAGCGCGACCTCGACCTGCTCGACCGACGGGGTGGCCGGCGCCGGGGTCGGCGTGAGCGAGTTGGGCCGGACCGTGACGATCGGCAGGCCCTTGGTGACCTTCGACTTGACGATGGTCGAGCCGGCGAAGACGACCTGCGTGGCCGTCCCGTCGGCGTCCAGGGAGACGACGTCGGTGAGCACCCCGTTGTCGAGCTTGACGGCGACCCGGCCGGCGATCTCCTTGCCCTCCTGGCTGGAGGCGATGAGGACCGCGGCGGGCGACACCCGCTGGATCAGCGACGCGAGCACGGTGGCCTTGGGGGCCACGAGGTACCCGTCGAGGTCCTCGCCCTCGGCGGCGTAGATCTTCGTGGCGCCGAACTCGCCGAGCTTGTCGGCGAGCGCCGACGCGGACCCGCCGAGCACAACGGCGGAGACGTCACCCAGCGTCCGGGCCAGGGTCAGCATCTCGAGGGTGACCTTCTTGGCGGCACCCTGGGAGGCCTCGACGACGACCAGTACTTCAGCCATGGTTCCGATCTCCCTTAGACGAACTTCTCGGAGGCCAGGTACTCGACGAGCTTGCTGCCGCCGTCGTCACCCGCGTCGATCTTGTTGCCGGCCTGGCGCGGCGGCCGCTTGCTGTGCTCGACCACGGCGCTGGTCGCGCCGTCGAAGCCGACCTCGCCCGGGGCGATGCCCAGGTCGCCCAGCGACAGGGTCTGCAGCGGCTTCTTCTTGGCCGCCATGATGCCCTTGAACGACGGGTAGCGCGGGTCGTTGATCGTGTCCCACACGCTGATCAGGGCCGGGGTCGAGGCGGTGACGACCTCGTAGCCCTCGTCGGTCTGCCGCTCGATGGTGACCGAGCTCTTCTCGACGGTGACCTTGCGGGCGCCGGTCAGCGCCGCGATGCCCAGCCGCTCGGCGATCATGTGCGGCATCACCTGCACCCGGCCGTCGGTCGACTCCGCGCCGCAGATGACCAGGTCGGCACCCTGCTGGGCGATGGCGGCGGCCAGCACCTTCGAGGTGGCGACGGCGCACGAGCCGTGCAGCGCGTCGTCGACGACGTGGACGGCGGAGTCGGGGCCCATCGACAGGGCCTTGCGGATCGACTCCGTGGCACGGTCGGGGCCGACGGTCAGGACGACCACCTCGCCGCCGTGTGCCTCCTGGAGGCGCAGCGCCTCCTCGATGGCGTATTCGTCCATCTCGTTGATCACGTTGCTGGCCGAGGCGCGGTCGACGGTGTTGTCATCACTGCGCAGGTTGCGGTCCGCGCCGGAGTCCGGCACCTGCTTGACGAGTACGACGATTTTCATCGTGGTCCGAGGTCCTCCTGCTTGACAGTCGCCGCGCCGTCGCGGCCCACTTGCGCCCCACGTTACGGCTCATCCCAGGCGGCAACCGGTTCGCCTCCCCGAGGTTACTCAAGAGTAGGTTCCGAAGCGCCGTGAAAAGTGTCACCCGACGGTTCACCCTGGAGCTGGGGGGTGGGGGAAATGTCACAGAACACCGGACTCGGCGAGCCCGCTCGACCGCTCTCCGCGGCGGTTGCCCAGCACGCTGCGGAAAAGGTCACACACCGGCCCTGCGAGGAGCCGGACGGGCATCTGTGCACCTGCGGCCGCTCCCGCGAGCACTGCGTGACCGAGACGGTCCGCGACCTGTGGCACATGCCCGTCTAGCCAGGAGCCGGTGCTCAGGCCACGAACACGTCTGTGATCTTGTCCGCCTGATCGAAGTCGCGTCGTGGTCGTCCAGCCGGCCGGAACGCGACTTGGATCATCACGGCGGTCCGGCCGGCGCACGTGGCTAGTCGTCCACCATGACCGCGGCGACCTCGGTGCGGGCCGCCCGGCGGGCCGGCAGCACCGCGGCGACCGCACCGGCCACGGCGGCGATGACGACGTAGAGCAGCAGCTGCCCGTACGGCACCACGGGATGTCCGTGCCCGAACTGGCGGATCAGCCCGACCGACGCCGAGACGCCGACGAGCACGCCGAAGCCGACGCCGACGACCGCGCCGACGAGGGCCATCAGCATCGCCTCGAGCATCAGCATCCCGCGCAGCTGGCCGCGGGACAGCCCGAGCGCCCGCAGCAGCGCCGACTCCCGGGTGCGCTCCAGCACCGACAGGGCGAGGGTGTTGGCGATGCCGGTCAGGCCGATCACGATCGACATGCCCAGCAGCGCGGAGAAGACGCCGAGCTGCTCGTCGAGGGTGCCGGTGATCCGGGCCCGCCACTCGGCCTGGCTGCTGACCTGGGTGAGCGGCGCCTCCTTGAGCGAGGCGTCGACGGCGGCCCGCGAGTCCTCCGGCGAGACCCCCTCCGCGGCCTTGACCAGCACCTGGTCGGGGTCGCCGGGGCCGAACACGGTGCTGTAGTCGCTCCAGTCCAGCAGCGCCTGCCCATCGGTGGGGGCGTCGTCGTACAGGGCGCCGACGGTGAGGGTGAGCGACCGCACCCGCACCTCGGAGCCGACCCGCGCGCCGATCGCGTCGGCGAAGAACCGGTTGAGGGCGACCGTGCCGGGCTTGAGCGCGCCGGCCGAGCCCGCGGTGATCTCCGGGCGCAGCACGGTGTCCAGCGCGCCCGGCTCCATCGACCAGATCTCGGCGCTGCGCCCGTCGACCTCAGCGCTGCGGCTGCGGGCCGCGGCGACCGCGGCCAGCTCGCTGCGGGCGCGCAGGGTCGCGGTCACCGCGAGGGGCACCTTCCGGCTCTGCCCGTTGGGGGTGTACACGCCGCTGATGATGTAGTCGACGGCGAAGTTCTCGTCGAGCTCCTGCTCGGCCTGGGCCCGGGCGGTCGCCAGCAGCACGCTGAAGACGCTCATCAGGGCGAGGCCGACCATGAGGGCGCTGGTGGTGGCCGCGACCCGCTTCGGGTTGCGCAGCGCGTTGGTGACGGCGAGCCGGCCGGCAGCGCCGAACAGCCTCGCCGGCAGCCAGCCGGCCCAGGCGGTCAGCCGCGACACGATCAGCGGCGCCGCGATCACGATGCCGGTGAAGACCGTGATCGCGCCGAGGAACACGATCGGCACGCCGCTGAACCCGGGCACCTGCGTGCCGGCGAGCATGAGCAGCCCACCGGCCGCGGCGGGCACCCCGGCCAGCACGATGCGCAGCAGCCGCCGCCCGGGGGCGGCCTCCGACAGGGCGGTCGTGCGCAGCGCGGCGATCGGCGGGATCCGGCTCGCGGTGGCGGCCGGCAGCAGCGACGCGACGACCGTGAACAGCGTGCCGGCGAACACGCCGACCAGCACCGTGGTGGGCGTGATGATCAGCCGGTCGACCCGCACGCCGCTGCCGACCGCGTTGCGGCCGATGAGCAGGCCCTCGCCGACGACGGCGCTGACCAGCAGGCCGCCGAGCGAGGCGACGACGCCGACGACGACCGCCTCCAGGATCACCGAGCCGAACAGCTGCCGCCGGGACGCCCCGACGCAGCGCAGCAGCGCCAGCTCCCGGATCCGCTGGGCGACCAGGATCGCGAACGTGTTGTAGATGACGAAGACCGACACCGCGAGCGCGATCAGCCCGAAGCCGAAGATCACGACCAGGAAGCCGTCGACGTACTTGGCGGCGGCGACGGCGTAGTCGGCGCGCAGCTCCTCCCCCGTGGTCACCCAGGCCCGGCCGGCCAGGTGCGCCTCCAGCCGGTCTGCGAGCTGCCGCTGTGAGACGCCGGGCTGCGCGGACACCACGACCTGGGCGTAACCGTCGGCGCCGGTGAGCGTGCGCATGTCCTCGGGGGTGAGCGCGGCGACCGTGAAGCCCGCGAAGCGCTTGTTGGCGCCCAGGTCCATGATCCCGACGAGGTCGAGCGTGACCGGCTTCTGGTCCGGGCCGACGACGGAGACCTTCCCGCCGACCTGAAACCCGTAGATCCGGGCCGTGGTGTCGTCGACCGCGATCTCGCCGGGGCGCTGCGGCTGCCGGCCGGTGCCGATGTCGTACATCGACAGGTGCTCGTCACCCGGGGTGGACAGCGCCCAGCCGATGCGGCCCAGGTAGGAGATCAGCCGGCCGTTGCCGTCGAGCATGGGCAGCCGCTCGGCCATCCGGCCGTCGGCGTGCGCCACCCCGGGCACCGCCTTGATCTCCTGCACGATGCCGGGGTCGAACCGCTGGCCGGACTCGCTGAAGCCGGACGAGCCGACGGAGACGTCGACGTGCTTCGCGGCCCGGGCGAGGTCGTCGTAGAACGCGGCCTTCGCCGTGTCGCCATACACCAGCGTGCCGGCCAGGAACCCGACACCGATCATGATGGCAGTCGCGGTCAGCAGCAGCCGAAGCTTGTGGGCACGCAGCCCGGCGAGAGTTGTTCGCAGCATCGGCCGCGACTGTACCTAGGGAGTCTGACAATGACGTCGATGTGGGCAATCATCCGACGCTGGTTCGATCCGCAGGAGGTGCGCTCGGTCGGGACGACCCCCGACTACCGCTTCTCCCTCGCCAACGAGCGCACGTTCCTGGCCTGGCTGCGCACCGCCCTCGCGCTGGTCGGCGGCGGGCTCGCGGTCGCCCAGTTCTTGCCCGGGCACCGGCTGCGGGTCGTGATCGCGGTGTCGCTGTTCGCACTGGGCGGCCTGGTCGCGATCCGCGCGATCGACCACTGGGCCCGCAGCGAGCGGGCGATGCGGCTGGGTGAGGCGCTACCGCCGTCACGCTTCCCCGGCATCCTGGCGCTCGTCGTCGCGATCGGCGCGGTCGCCCTGCTGGTGGCGACGTTCCTGTGACGGCGCCCCGCGACGAACCGCCCGGCGCGCAGCTGGAGCGCACCTTGCTGTCATGGCGGCGCACCGGCGTCTCGTTCACCGTGGTGGCGCTGCTGCTGGCCCGGCTGGCGGTGATCGAGGCACCCCGGCCCGTCGCCCTCCCCGCGGTCGCGGCGATCGGTCTCACGTGGGCCGGCGCAATTCACCTCACCCGGGTGAGAATCCGTTCGCTCACCCGTCCGGTGCGCCGCACGCTGCCGCTCGTCGTCGCGCTCATCCTCCTGTACTGCGTGACGGGCACCCTCTTGCTGGTGTCATAGGGCGCTTCACTGCGTCATGATGGCGCCATGGGACGTGCACTGCCCTTTCTCATCGTGCTGGTCGCAACGCTGGTCGCGTTGATCGACTGCCTGTCCACGGACCGCGACGACGTCCGAGGGCTGCCGAAGGTCCTCTGGTGCCTCGTCATCCTGCTGCTCCCCGTCGTCGGCGTGATCGCCTGGTTCTTCGCCGGCCGGCCGCTCACGACCGAGCAGCACGCGGGGGTCGCCTCGACCGGCCCGCGCCGCAGGCCGACGAAGCCGCTCGCACCCGACGACGACCCCGACTTCCTGCGGGGTATCGACACGAGCCGGGCCCGCGACGACGCCGAGCTGCTGCGCCGCTGGGAAGAGGACCTCAAGCGGCGGGAGGACGAGGGGTAGCCGGCGGCACGCAGAGCAGGAGTGCGGCGGGTGATATCCGGGCCAGGAGGATGCGGGCCGGGGACACGACGTCACCGTCGAGCTCACGGGCCTGCTCGCGGTCGGTGTGCACCTCGACCTTCCTCGCCCGGAACGTCTCCAGCTGCTGGCTCCCGCCCCGGCGCATGATCACGCCCCACCCGAGCCGCACCCAGTCGGTGACGTCGCGGGGGGTCAGCACCGCCACGTCCAGCCAGCCGTCGTCGGGGGCGGCGTCCGGCAGCAGCGGGATCCCGCCCTGCAGCCGGCCGACGTTGGCGACGAGCACGCTGCGGGCCCGGCGGCGGATCCAGCGGCCGCCGTCCAGCCGGATCCGCATCGGCACCCGGTTGCTGCGCAGCTTCCGTACCCCCGCCGCGACGTAGGCGAGCCAGCCGAACCGGCGTTTCGCCGTGTCGGGGGTGGCCTCCAGCATCTCCGCGTCGAAGCCCATGCCCGCCATGACGGTGAACGTGCCAGGGTGACCGGTGCTGGTGTCGGCCCCGTCGACGATGCCGACGTCGATGCGGCGCCGGTCGCCGCGGACCGCTACCTCCACGGCGGCCCGCACGTCACGGGTGACCCCGAGGTTCGTGGCCAGCAGGTTGCCGGTGCCGGACGGCACGAGCGCCAGGGCCACGTCCGTACCGGCGAGCACGGCGGCGACGGCCATCACCGTGCCGTCGCCGCCGCAGGTGAGGACCACGTCGACGCCGGCCTCGACCGCCTGCACCGCCATGCCGCACCCCGGGTCCTCGGGGGTCGTGGTGAGCCAGAGCGGCTCGGGCCAGCCCGCCTCCGCGAGCAGCTCGCAGATCTCCTTGCGCCGCTCGTCAAGGTCGATGACCTTCGACGGGTTGACGATCACCGCCGCGCGCTGCGGACCGCTCACGTCGTCACCTCCGCTGCGCTCCGGCGCCGCCGCGAGCCAAAACTGAGCCCATGGTTCGCGGCTCCTCCGCTACGCTGCGGACCGCTCACGCCGTCACCTCCGCTACGCTCCGGCGCCGCCGCGAGCCAACACTGCGCCCATGGTTCGCGGCTCCTCCGCTACGCTCCGGCCCGCTCACGCCGTCACCTCCGCTACGCTCCGGCGCCGCCGCGAGCCCAACACTGAGCCCATGGTTCGCGGCTCCTCCGCTGCGCTGCGGACCGCTCACGTGCCGACCTTGCGGTACCGGGCCTGGAAGAAGCAGTACACCCCGAACGCCGCGACGCCGAGGGCGACGGCGAGCAGCAGGAACTTGCCGTACGGCTGGGCGGCGAGGGTGTGCAGCGCCGCGTCCAGGCCGCGGGACTTGCCCGGGTCGTTGGTGACCGCGGCCTGCACCAGCAGGATGCCGACGATGCCGAACGCCACGCCCTTGGCGATGTAGCCGACCTGCCCGGCCCGGATCGCGGCCTTGCGGGTCTTGGGCTCCGCCGTGCCGAAGTTGAGCTTCCGTTCGAACTTGCGCTTCCAGCCGTACCAGATCATCCCGGCACCGAACGCGAGGACGCCCAGGCCGATCAGCCCGACGAGCCAGGCGCCGGCCGGCTCGGCCATGATCCCGGCGGTGGCCTCCTGCTGCTTGTCGGCGCTGGAGGACGGGGCGCCGACGAGGACCTTGCCGGCGGTCCAGGCCAGGGCGGCGTAGATGACCACGCGGGCGGCCGAGGCGACCCGCTCCCAGACCCGCTCCTTGCCCTGCACGTCCCGGTGGCCCCAGATCGCCAGCGCCACCTGCCACAGGGCGAGCGCCACCAGGCAGATCAGCGTGAACCAGAGCAGCACCTTGCCGAACGGCTGGGCGGCGAGTGTCTGGAACGCGCCGGACTGGTCGCCTTCCTGGGCGCCCTCGCCGAGCGCGATCTGCGCCGCCACCCAGGCGAGCGCGAGGTGCAGCAGTCCGTACCCGATGAACCCGACCTTGGTCAGCTTCTTGAACAGGTCGCTCTGTGTGGCGCGGTGCGCAGTATCGACGGTGGTCATGTTTCTCGTTTTCCCCCGACTGGGCATGCTGGCAAACGTGAGGACGCAGAGATCCGCCCTGTGGCGCATGGCCGGCTTCGGCGGTGCGGCGCTGCTGTTCAGCCTGTTGATCATTGCGGTACGGGTCCGCTGGGTGCCCCTGGAGTCCGCCGACCGGGGCATCGCGGAGGCGCTCAACGAGGCCGTCGCGCCGAGTGACTTCCTGGTCACACTGATGGGCGGCATCAGCCGGCTCGGCAGCTTCGGCGTTCTGGCCTGGCTCGTGGTGATCGGCACCACGCTGGTCCTGGTACGCAAGCAGTACAAGCTCGCCGGGTTCCTGGTCGCGACGACCGTCGGCGGGCTCATCCTCGACCCCACCCTCAAGCTGGCGGTCGGCCGGCTGCGCCCGGTCGTCGAGCAGCCCGTCGCGCACGGCGGCGGCAACAGCTTCCCGAGCGGTCACTCGCTCAACTCCCTCATCTGCTACACGGCGCTGCTGCTGGTGTTCCTGCCGGCCCTGCGCCCCCGCTGGCGCCGGATGGCGGTGATCGTGGTGGGCGCGGTCGTTGCGCTGATCGGTTTCAGCCGGCTGGCGCTCGGCGTGCACTTCCTGTCCGACGTGATCGGCGGCTGGTCGCTGGGCATCGCCTGGATCGGGCTGTGCGCGGCCGCGTTCGAGCTGCTGCGCGCCCACGAGGGCCTGCGCGTCACCGAACCCCTCGACGAGGGCCTGGAGCCGGAGGCCGCCGACGACCTGCGCCCCACCGAGCCGCACGATCACCGGCCCGGCACCGCCCACGCCCTCGCGCTCGGCGCCGTGGCCTGGGTCTTCACGTTCGGTGCGCTGGTCGCGGCCGGCCTGCCCCTGGCGCGGCACGAGGACGGCAACGGCAACATCCTGTGGGACTCGACGGTCCCGCACTGGTTCGCCGCACACCGCAGCGACGTGCTCGGGCACGTGAGCATCGTCGGCAGCGAGGTCGGCAACACCCACGCGATCCTCGCGATCGGGCTGGTCATCGGCGCGGTGTCCCTCGCCGCGATCCGCCGCTGGCGACCGGTGGTCTTCCTGCTCACGGTGATGTTCGGCGAGCTGAGCCTGTTCCTGGCCAGCGCCGCGATCGTCGACCGGGCCCGCCCCGACGTGGAGAACATGGATGGGCCGATGCCGACGTCGAGCTTCCCCTCCGGCCACGTCGCCGCCACGATCCTCATCTGGGCGACCGCCGCGGTCCTGGTCATGCCGAGGACCCGGGCGTGGTGGCGGTGGGCGTTCCTCGCCCTCGCCGTGGCGATGCCGGTCTGGGTCGCCGTGTCCCGCATGTACCGCGGCATGCACCACCCGACCGACATCGCCGGCAGCATGCTGCTGTCCGCGCTGTGGCTGAGCGCGGTGTACTGGCTGGTCAAACCCAACTGTGACCTGACGGAGCGCCCGTGCGAGGAAGACGCGCCGGAGCCAGTCAGCGACCTCGAGGACGCGAAGGCCGCCCGATGAACCATGACTGGTTCCTCACGGAGGAGGAGCGGGGCAACCCGCACACCAGGATCGCGGCGTGGACCGACGGCAACGCCGTCCGCCCGCTGGTCGACGGCAAGGCGTACTTCGCCGAGCTGTACACCGCGATCGAACGCATGGAACGCGGGGACCTGCTGCTGTTCACCGACTGGCGCGGCGACGCCAACCAGAAGGTCAGCCGCAACGGCCCGTCGATCGGCGAGGTGCTGTGCGACGCGGCCCGTCGCGGCGTGCGCGTCAAGGGCCTCATCTGGCGGTCACACTGGAACGCGCTGCAGTTCAGCGCGGCGGAGAACCGGCGCTTCGCCCGCAAGATCGAGGCGGCCGGCGGCGAGTGCCTGCGCGACATGCGCGTACGCGCCGGCGGCTCACACCACCAGAAGCTCGTCGTCCTGCGCCACCCCGGCCGGCCAGAGCTGGACCGGGCGTACGTCGGCGGGATCGACCTCTGCCACGGCCGCCGCGACACGCCCGCCCACGAGGGCGACCCGCAGGCGGTCGAGATCACCCCGAAGTACGGCAAGCGGCCACCCTGGCACGACGTGCAGCTGGAGCTGCGCGGCCCGGTGGTCGGCCAGGTCGAGGCCACGTTCCGGGAGCGCTGGGAGGACCCCTCGGCGCTGTCACGCAACCCGCTGCACTGGTTCCAGGACAAGGTCGAGGACGAGAACCTCGACCCCGACCGGCTGCCGCCGCAGCTGCCCGATCCCGAGCCGGCCGGCGAGCTCAGCGTGCAGCTGCTGCGGACGTACCCCTATCGCCGCGGCGGGTACCCGTTCGCCCCGGACGGCGAGTTCAGCGTCGCGCGCGGGTACCGCAAGGCGGTCCGGAAGGCCCGGCGGCTGATCTACCTGGAGGACCAGTACCTCTGGTCGCCGAAGGTCGCCGGGTGCTTCGCCGACGCGCTGCGGGAGAACCCGGGCCTGCACCTCGTCGCGGTGGTGCCCCGCCATCCGGACCGGCCGGACAAGGTCGGCAGCATGCCGCAGCTGTACGGCCGCGAGCGCGCCCTGTCGATCCTGCGCGAGGCGGGCGGCGACCGGCTGCACGTGTTCAGCCCCGAGAACGCCGCCGGCACCCCCATATACGTGCACGCCAAGGTCTGCGTCGTGGACGACACCTGGGTCACCACCGGCTCCGACAACGTGTCCCTGCGCTCGTGGACCCACGACTCGGAGGTCACCTGCGCGATCCTCGACCCCACCGGCAACTACGCCCGTGACCTGCGCGAACGGCTCTGCAAGGAGCACCTGGAGCTGGACGAGCTGCCCGAGGGGCCGATCGAGGAGATCTTCGACGCCTCCGCCAAGGCGCTGCAGGCCTGGCACGACAGCGGCCGTATCGGCCCCCGGCCGCCCGGCCGCCTGCTGCCGTACCGCCCGCCACGGGTCCCCCGCCGCACCGTCACCTGGGCGCGTGTGGTGTACAACACCATCCACGACCCGGACGGCAGGCCACGGCAGCTGCGCCGGGAGGGTGCCTTCTGAGCGTTTTGTGCCGTTCACCAACCCGTCGTATCAGCGTGCTCATATTGCGCGATGACAGCGTGGCAGCTCGCCTGCATCGACATGGCGGGGACGACGGTGCGGGACGACGGCCTGGTCGAGCAGGCGTTCACGGTCGCCTTCGCGGGTGAGGGCGTGGCGCCCGGCACCCCGCAGCACGACCGGATGCTCGCCGTCGTGCGCAAGACGATGGGCCAGAGCCGCATCGAGGTCTTCCGGCTGCTGCTCGACGGCGACGAACGGCGCGCCCAGGCCGCCAACGAGACCTTCGAGGAGGCGTACGGCCTGCTCGTCGACGAAGGCGCGGTCCTACCCATCCCCGGCGCCCTCGAAGCCATCAAGACCCTGCGTACCGCGGGGATCAAGGTCGCCCTGACCACGGGCTTCGCCCGCGCCACCCAGGAGGCGATCATGGACGCCCTCGGCTGGTGGGGCCAGGTCGACCTGGTGCTCTCCCCCGCCGACGCCGGCCGCGGCCGGCCGTTCCCCGACCTCATGCTGGTCGCCGCCCTGAGGCTGGGCGTCGAGGACGTCCGCCGCATGGTCGTCGTGGGCGACACCCCCTTGGACCTGATCGCAGGCCAGCGCGCCGGCGCCGGCCTGCTCGTCGGCGTCCTGACCGGCGCCGGCGACCGCCAGGCCCTGCAGGCGTCGGGGGCGCACGAGGTGATCGGGTCGATCGGGTCGCTGCCCCGGCTGCTCGGCCTGGAGTGACCTGCCCCCGCAGGGGCGGGGAGCTGCGGGGCCGGGGAGCTGCGGGGGCGGTGCGGCCGGGGAGCTGCGCCGCCCGGCCACCTCATCTCCCGTCGCGCCCCGGCTGCAGACAGTGCGTGGCCGGCCGCGCACGGGCCGGCCACCTCATCTCCGCCGCGCCCCGGCCGCCGGCGGTGCCGTGCCGGCCGCGCACGGGCCGGCCACCGATCGGTAGAGCCCACGGCTGAACACCCGTCACTTCACCCCTAATCTC